>JASGDB010000015.1:0-20063 GCA_049841315.1 Bergeyella sp.
TTCGAAAGTTACAGAAGACTTGGCAAAGACTATGAATATCACACAGATACAGCAGAAGCAATGGTGAAAATTGCTATGATTAAGCTAATGCTGAACAGATTAAAATAAAAAATTTAGACAGTTACTTAAAGAATCTTATGAAAACGAAGAATTTTGAGAATTTCCCGGTTTATATTAAAAGTTTAGATTTAATAGAGAAAGTTTTTCAATTTTTAAGAAATCAACATTTTGAAAAAGAATTTGAATTTAATAACCAAATAAAAAGAGCAGGTTTTTCAATATTAAATAATATTGCAGAAGGCTCAGAATATAATAGCAACAGGCAATTTATTAAATATTTAAAAATTGCAAAAGGCAGTTGTGCCGAAGTTAGAAGTATGATGATTATGAGTCAAAAATTGAGGTTAGGAGATGAGGTTATAGCGAAAGAAATTATTGGTCTTTCAAGAGAAATTTCTTCTAATATTTCAAACTTCATTAAATATTTAAGTGAAAATATTGACAAACCACAATCATTAAATCTTTAAATAAATTAAATCATTAAATCTATATTAATGCTATACTACCTCTACGAATATTTAACCGCTCACGGAATCGACATTCCGGGAATGAACCTTTTGAAATCCATTTCGTTTCGGGCAGGAGCGGCAGTTTTGCTTTCGCTGTTCATTGCAATGGTTTACGGAAAAAGAATCATCAATTTCCTTAGAAAAAAACAAATGGGCGAACTGGTTCGCGACCTCGGTTTGGAAGGACAAAAAGAAAAGCAGGGAACGCCGACAATGGGCGGTTTAATCATCATTCTCGCCACTTTGATTCCGGTGATTTTATTTACCAGATTTACCAATGTCTATATCGTTTTGCTGATTGTTTCGGTGCTTTGGATGGGTGCAATCGGTTTTATAGACGATTATTTGAAAAAAATCAAGAAAAACAAGGACGGATTAAGCGGAAAATTCAAAGTTATCGGACAGGTTGGCTTAGGGTTAATTGTCGGTGTTACAATGTATTATAACTCCAATGTTGTCATCAAAAGAAAATACGCCGATGCACGGATTGTAAACAGAAATAATGTGGAACAAAATTTTATGCCGACGGAAAAAGCGGTCGTTTCCACCGTTCCTTTTACCAAAAACAACGAGTTCGATTACAGCAAAATTCTTTTCTGGATGGACGATGCCGATGCGGATAAATGGTCTTGGCTGGTTTTCATTCCGATTGTGATTTTCATTGTAACCGCCGTTTCCAACGGAGCCAATATTACCGACGGAATCGACGGACTTGCCGCCGGAACAAGTGCCGTCATTTTGCTGACGCTGGCATTTTTCGCTTACGTTTCGGGGAACATCATTTTTGCGGATTATCTCAATATTATGTTCCTCCCGAATATGGGAGAAACCACCATTTTTGCCGTCGCGATGGTAGGTGCGGTCATTGGATTTTTCTGGTACAATACCTATCCTGCACAGGTTTTTATGGGCGATACGGGAAGTTTGATGTTGGGAGGTGTGATTGCGGTTTTAGCGATTATTTTAAGAAAAGAACTGCTGATTCCTGTGCTTTGCGGAATATTTTTGATTGAAAATCTTTCCGTGATGCTGCAAGTCGCAGTCTTTAAATACAGAAAAAGAAAATACGGCTTGGAATACGCCCAGAACAACAGATTATTCAAAATGTCGCCATTGCATCATCATTATCAAAAAAGCGGTTTCCACGAAAGCAAAATCGTAAACCGGATGATTATTATCGGAGTAATGCTGGCAATTATTTGTTTAATAACATTGAAAATCAGGTAAGCCCCGCAAATTGCTTTCGCAATTAGTCCCAAAGGGGAGAGCAATGGTAAAATTGAGTATAAAAAATGAGTATAAATAAAAACATAATTCTTGAAACGCACGAAGCCCTTTCTCCTTCGGAGAGAGGGTTTGGGAGAGAGGCTGGAAATGGGCTCATAGTAGTTTTAGGAGGAGGAGAAAGCGGATTCGGAGCAGCGTATCTCGCAAAGAAAAAAGGTTTGGAAGTTTTTCTTTCAGACAAGGGAAAAATACGCGACAACTACAAGGAATTGCTGATAGAAAACGGCATCGAATTCGAGGAAGAAAACCACGACGAAGAACGCATTCTTTCCGCCGACTGGATTGTGAAATCTCCCGGAATTCCTAAAAAAGCAGAGATTATTCAGAAAATTCAAGCCAAAGGAATCCGGCTGTCTTCCGAAATTGAGTTCGCTTCGGAATTTACCAATGCGAAAATCATCGCCATTACGGGAAGCAACGGAAAGACTACCACCACTTCGCTGATTTACCATATTCTGAAAAACGATAATTTCAACGTAGGATTAGGCGGAAATATCGGGAAAAGTTTTGCAAAGCAGGTGGCTGATGAAAATTTCGATTATTATGTGCTGGAAGTGAGTTCATTTCAACTTGATGACATTCAGAATTTCCGTCCGTACATTTCATTATTGCTGAATTTAAGTCCCGACCATTTAGACCAGTACAATTACAATTACGAAGAATATGCTCTGGCGAAATTCAGAATTGCTGAAAATCAGGAAAATGACAATTATTTCATTTACAACAAAGATGATGCGATGAGTCTGGAACTTCTGGAAAAACTCGAAATAAAAGCACAGAAACTTCCTTTTTCCTTAAAAGAAGAATTCGGAGAGGGCGGTTTTATGAAAAATGATAAACTGATTGTAAAACTGGCAGACACTTTCGAAATGCCGGTTGCAGAACTCAGTCTTGCCGGAAATCACAATGTAGCCAACAGTCTTGCCGCTTCCATTGCCGGAAAAATCCTGAAAATCAGCAACGAAAGCATCAGAAATGCACTGATGACCTTTCAGGCAGTTCCGCACCGTTTGGAAAAATTTGCGGAAATCGGTGGTGTTCAGTACATCAACGACAGCAAAGCAACCAATGTAAACGCCGCCTATTACGCTCTGGAAAGTATGACACGACCAACAATCTGGATTGTCGGCGGAACAGACAAAGGAAATGATTACACCGAAATTGAAGATTTGGTAAAAAGAAAAGTGAAAGCGATTGTCTGTCTTGGTGTAGATAATCAGAAAATTATTGATTTTTTTAAGGATAAAAAAGAATTTATTTACGACACTTCTTCCATTGAAGAATGTGTAAAACTCTGCAAATCTCTGGCAAAATCAGGCGATACGGTGTTGCTTTCGCCGTGCTGTGCAAGTTTTGATTTATTCAAAAATTATGAAGACCGAGGCGAACAGTTTAAAAAAGAAGTTTTGCAAACCAGCCACGAAGTGGCGAAATAAAATAGCATAGGGTGAAGCCCTATGTATAAATAAAATGGAAAACCAGAATACAGAAAATAAATTTGAATTCCTGAAAGGAGACAAAGTCCTTTGGATGGCGATTATCGTGATTTCCGTATTCTCGATATTTCCGGTATATTCCGCAAGTTCCAATCTGGAATACATCGCAAACAAGGGGACTACAACGGGGCACGTAATCAAGCATATGTTTTTTGTTGTTCTCGGTTTGGGAATTATGAGATTAGTGGAAACCGTGAAATACGAATACATCGGGAAACTCAGCAGTATCCTTTTGGGGATTACAGTTGTTCTGCTTGTGCTTACAATGTTCACGGGAAAAACCATCGACGGTGCGTCCGCTTCCAGATGGCTGAAAATTCCGGGAACGCCGATTTCGTTTCAGCCGTCCAGTTTTGCTTATCTGATGCTGATTATTTATCTGTGCCGGTATTTAACAAAAAAAATAAAAAGAGAACGGCTTCCGATAGAAAATATTATCTACATTTTCGGACCCGTTCTGCTGGTTTTCGGACTTGTAGGGAAAGAAAACGGCTCTACGGCTTTAATGATTCTGATGGTTTCATTGATTGTAATGATTATCGGGCAGCTTTCCTCAAAATATGTATTGGGATTTTTAGGAGTTTCCGGAATTTTCATTGCCGCATTTCTGTTTGTAGCCACACAAACTACAATTATCAAAAGCGACCGTGTAGATACCTGGATAAGCAGGGTGGAAACCTTTTTAAATGCAAAGAAAAACATCAATGTAGAAGACGAAAGCATCAAAGCCAAAAATTATCAGGTTAATCAGGCGAAAGCGGCAATCGTTCACGGCGGAATTACAGGAATCGGTCCCGGAAAAAGTGCATTGAAACAAATGCTTCCGCAATCGGCATCGGATTTTATTTTCGCGATTATCGTGGAAGAATACGGATTTTTCGGAGCTGCGGTTCTCATTGGTTTATACCTCATTATGATTATCCGGATTGTGATGATTGCCAGTAAAATGCCCGCGTTTTTCGGCTCATTGCTGGTTCTCGCTTTGGGAATTATGATTTTCGTGCAGCTTTCGGTAAATATTGCCGTCGCCGTCAATCTGATTCCGGTTACAGGACAGCCGTTACCATTGATAAGTTACGGAGGAACGTCAATGCTGGTAACGTACATTCAGTTGGGAATTATCTTAAATGTAAGTTCCCGAATTCAGGTGTACGACGAAGAAGGAATGGGCAAAAAACAAAATATTGAAGAAATAAATGATATAGCGTAAATATTCCCCTCCTTTGGAGGGGTGGCGAAAATTTTTGAAGAAAATTTTTGTCGGGGTGGTTTAAAATAAATGAATAAAATGAACAAAAAATTGAAAATATTGCTTTCAGGCGGCGGAACAGGCGGACACATATTTCCGGCAGTTGCCATTGCGCAGGAAATCCAAAAGCGGTTTCCTGATGCCGAATTTTTGTTCATCGGAGCGAATGGTAAAATGGAAATGGAAAAAGTTCCGCAGGCAGGCTTCAGAATCGAAGGGTTGTACATTGCCGGATTCGATAGAGGAAATCTTTTGAAAAACATCGGACTTCCGTTCAAAATTATTTCCAGTTTATCAAAAGCAAAGAAAATAATCAAAGATTTCAAACCCGATTTTGCAGTAGGAACAGGCGGATTTGCAAGTGGTCCCGCATTATATATGGCTTCAAAAATGGGAATACCGACCTTTATTCAGGAGCAGAATTCACTGCCGGGAAAAACCAATATTTTCAACGGTAAAAAAGCAAAAGCCGTGTTCACCGCCTATCCGGAAATGGAACATTTCTTTCCGAAATCAAAAGTGTATTTTCTCGGAAATCCAATCCGTCAGAATATTATTACAGAACTGATTGACAAAGATTCCGCAAAGGAAAAATTAGAATTAGATAAAAATAAATTAACGATACTTTCAGTCGGCGGTTCACTCGGCTCACGAACTTTGAACAACGGCTGGAAAGAAAATCTGGAAAAAATAAAGGAAAAAGATTATCAGTTAATCTGGCAAACCGGAAAAAGCCCCCTTTCCCCCAAAGGGGAGAAAATTCCGAGCGAAATCGCGGAAAATTTTAGAATTATACAAAGCCTTTCAGCGAATAGTATTAGCGAAATTCCCCCTTTGGGGGAAAGGGGGCTTGTCTGTGAATTCATCTCCGATATGGCTCTCGCTTATTCCGCAGCAGATGTAATTGTTTCCAGAGCAGGAGCAATCGCAATTTCCGAATTGGCGGTGGCGAAAAAACCAGTGCTTTTGGTTCCGTTTCCTTTTGCAGCGGAAGACCACCAAACGAAAAACGCTCTGACTTTGGTAGAAAAAAATGCAGCAAGAATGGTAAAAGATTCCGAAATGAAAGAAAAATTCTGGACAACCCTTTCGGAAATCTGCGAAAACGAAGCATTAAGAAAAGAAATGTCCCAAAATCTGGAATTTTTCGCAAAACCGAAAGCAACGGAAGAAATTGTTGATGAAATTTTTAAAATAATGAATATAGTATAAACGCAACGTTCGCTAAGATTTTTTAAAATTAATTGAAAATATCTTTCGTTCGCAAAGGCGTTTCACTCAGCAAATGAAAACTGAACTATGAATGAAAACGAAATTTCAAGTATTGTTTTTGATGCAGGAATGAAAATTCATCGCAAACTCGGGATTGGTCTTTATGAAAATGTTTATGAAGAATGTTTGTTGTATGAATTACAAGAAAACGGGTTGTTTGTTGAAAGGCAGAAAGATATAGCAGTTGAATATGAAAAATTAAAAATTGAAAGAGCATTTAGAGTAGATTTATTAATTGAAAACAAGGTAATTATAGAAATTAAAGCAGTTCCCGAGATTAATAGTTATCATTTTTTTCAACTTTTAAATTATTTAAAAATCACGGAATTGAAATTAGGAATGATTTTAAATTTTCATTCAATGCTTTTCAAAAATGGAGTAAAAAGGGTGGTAAATAAATTATGAATAAACCTCATTCGCTGAGTGAAACGCCTTTGCGAACGAAAAAATCAGCGTAATAAATAAAAAAAATCTTTGCGAGCGTTGCGTTAAAAAAAAGAAATAAAAAATGAACATCTTAAACACCTATCAAAACTTCTACTTTGTAGGCATCGGCGGAATCGGAATGAGTGCTTTGGCTCGTTATTTTCAGGCGGGCGGAAGAAATGTTCTGGGCTATGATAAAACCAATACAAAACTGACGGCTCAACTGATTTCAGAGGGAATTGATATTGTGTTTGAAGATAAGATTAATGAAAAAATTACCGCTTTAAGTCCTGAAAACACATTGGTCATTTACACTCCGGCAATCAAAAAATTAGATATTCTGGACTGGTTCAATGAAAAAGGATTTTCGGTAATGAAACGTGCAAAAGTTCTCGGCTTAATTACCGAAGATACGCAATGCATCGCCGTTGCCGGAACGCACGGAAAAACCACGACTTCCACTTTGATTGCTCATTTGTGCAAAGAAACCGGTCTTCCGTTTTCGTGTTTTTTGGGCGGAATTTCCGAAAATTTCAAATCCAATTTCCTGTACAACGGAAACGAAATTTCGGTAGTGGAAGCAGATGAATATGACAGAAGTTTCCTCAATCTTTCGCCGGATTGGGCGGTAATTACGAGTATTGATGCAGACCATCTGGATATTTACGGCGACAAAAATACCATTGAAGAAGGTTTCCGTGAATTTGGAAATCTGGTTGAAGATAAACAGCAACTTTTTGTAAGAAAAGATGCAGACATCAGAATTCCGCACAAAACGTATGCAGTAAATGAAACGGCGGATTTTTATTCCGATAATCTCCGGATTTCGGGCGACAGAATCGTATTCGATTTTCACAACGGGGAAGAAAAAACAGAGTTTTCGTGGCAGATTCCGGGAATTCACAATGTGGAAAATGCAACAGCAGCCATTGCTTTACTGTATTCAATGGGAGTGGATTACGAAACGTTGCAGAAAGGAATTTCCTCTTTCAAAGGCATCAAAAGAAGATACACGATGCACCATTTTGAAAACGGAAAAATCTACATCGACGATTATGCACATCACCCGACAGAACTGAATGCCGTCATTGATTCGGTAAGAACATTTTATCCGGATAAAAAACTCTTGGTGGTTTTTCAGCCGCATTTGTTCAGCAGAACACGGGATTTTGCGGACAGTTTCGCAGAAAGTCTGAGCAAAGGCGACGAACTGATTCTTCTGGATATTTATCCGGCAAGAGAATTACAGGAGAATTTTCAGGGCATCACTTCGGACTGGCTTCTGGAAAAAGTAAATGTAAAAAACAAAGAAATAAGCACCTTGCAGGATGCTTTTGAAAAAATAAAAACAAAAGAATTTGACATTCTTCTAACGGTCGGAGCCGGAAACATCGACACGCTTTACGACGGAATTGTGGAGTTTTTAACGCAAAGTCGCAAAGAAAATTAATAAAAATAACCGCTGATTTTTCGTTCGCAAGGGCGTAAACTCAGCAATATAAAACGTGAAAATAATTTTTATACCAACATCAAAAAAAATGAAAAGATGGACGAAAACGAACTTTCAAAAATTGTTTTTGATGCGGGAATAAAAATTCATAGGAATCTTGGAGTTGGTCTTTACGAAAACGTTTACGAAGAATGTTTGGTTTATGAACTTCAAGAACGCAGACTAAAAGTAGAACGACAGAAAGATATTAGTATTGAATATGAAAAATTAAAAATAAACAAAGCGTTTCGGGTTGATTTATTGGTCGAAGAAAAATTGATTTTGGAAATAAAAGCGGTTTCGGAAATTAACGATTATCATTTTTTCCAACTGCTGAATTATCTTAGAATCACAGATATAAGATTAGGAATGATTTTGAATTTTCATTCGCCATTATTCAAAAACGGAGTGAAAAGAATTGTAAATAAATTGAAATAAAACAGAAAACCTTTGCTGAGTTTACGCCCTTGCGAACGAAAAATCAGCAGAATTAAAAAAGAAAAAAATCTTAGCGAACCTTGCGTTAAAAAAAGAAATGAAAAACAAATACAGAATACTGAAAATTTTAGTTACAGTTCTCCTGCTCGGATTTCTGCTTAGTTTCTCGTTGAAACGGTTCAGCAATCAGAAAATGACGGACGAAAAGGTTTCTGTAAAAATGAATGATTCGGGAACGCCCGTCTATTTCATCAGTGAAAATGAAATTAAGGAATTGGTTAAAAAATCCAATCCGTCGGGAAAAATCGGCGATATTGATATTCCTAAACTGGAAAAGCAAATCAATTCAATTCCCTTTGTGGACAGTGCCAATGTGTATCTGAACCTCAACGGAAACCTGAACCTCGATATTAAGCAAAGAGTTCCGGTTTTCCGCCTGAAAAACGGAGAAAAAGATTTTTATGTAGATGCCAAAGGCGTGGAATTTCCGGTTTCGAGGAGCTATTCTCATACGTGTATGCTCGTAACGGGAAAAGTGAAACCCGAAGAATACAAAGACCTCGTGAACTTGGTAAAATACATTGATAAAGACGATTTCAGTAAAAAATATTTTATTGGAATCACGAAAGAAAAAGGAAATTACAATCTCCTCACAAGCGAGGGAAGTTATAAAGTAGAGCTGGGAAGCCTGGAAAACATTCAGTTTAAAGTAAAAGGATTTAAAACATTTGTAGAAAAATTTTTAGTGTATCAAGCCCCGGAAAAATACTCCAAAATTTCCGTGAAATATGACAACCAGATTGTTACCACGCTCAATCCTTATTTTAAAGAAAACGACAGCATTATTCAGATTGGTAAAAAAGAACTGGCAAAAGCACCGGAACATGTGAATAAAAAAGAAGAAGCCGAAACAACAGCATCAGCAGAGAAAAAGAAAAAAACCACTTCGGAATCGAAAAAAGCAATTCCCGAAAAACCAAAGGAAAAAAAACAAAAGCAAAAGTAAAAATAGAATAAAGAGAGCCGCGAAGCGGCGACATCAACAGCATAGGGTTTTAGCCCTATGAAAAAATCAATAAAATTGGGCGAAACCCTATGAAAACAGAATAAAAAAACAAATCGATATACACAATGGAAAATCAAGAGTATTCAGTAGGGCTTGACATCGGGACAACCAAGATTGTCGCCATTGTCGGAAAACGCAATACTCACGGGAAAATAGAAGTTCTCGGAGTAGGAAAATCCAAAAGCCTCGGCGTTCACAAAGGAATCGTGAACAACATTTCGCAGACCATCAATTCCATCAAAACAGCCGTGGAGGAAGCCGAAAAAAGTGCAGGAGTTCCTATCCGTAAAGTTACGGTAGGGATTGCCGGAAAACATATCCGTTCGCTTCAACATTCGGATTATATCATGCGAGAAAACCCCGAAACATTCATCACGGAAGACGACATCGAACAGCTGAAAGAGCAGGTAAAAAAACTCGTAATGCTTCCCGGCGAAGAAATCATACACGTCCTTCCTCAGGAATATAAAGTCGATTCTCAGGGAGAAATCCACGAGCCAATCGGAATGCACGGAAAGCGTTTGGAAGCCAATTTCCACGTCGTAGTCGGGCAAATGGGAAGTATCCGCAACATCGCACGATGCGTGAAAGAAGCCGGACTGGAAATGGAAGCCCTTACTTTGGAACCTTTGGCGTCTTCGGAAGCCGTTTTAACCAAAGAAGAAAAAGAAGCCGGAGTTGCCATTGTGGACATCGGAGGCGGAACTACGGATATTGCCATTTTTAAGGATAATATTATCCGTCATACCTGCGTAATTCCGTACGGTGGAGGAATCATCACGGAAGACATCAAGGAAGGCTGTTCCATTATCGAAAAACATGCAGAACAGCTGAAAGTAAAATTCGGTTCAGCGATTCCCGATATGGAAAGAGAAACCACTTTTGTTACCATTCCCGGACTTCACGGAAGACAGGACAAAGAAATTTCCCTGAAAACTTTGGCTCAAATCGTCAATGCCAGAGTGGAAGAAATTCTCGAAATGGTGAATACGGAACTGAAAGCCTACGGAGCATTTGAGCAGAAGAAAAAACTGATTGCAGGAATTGTTCTTGCAGGAGGAGGTTCCAATCTTAAAAATCTCCGCCAGCTTGCCAATTATACCACAGGTTTCGACAGCAGAATCGGTTTTGCCAACGAATATGTGGACAACGACAAAAACCAGCTTCTGAAAGGACCCGAATACGCAACCTCAATCGGACTTTTAATGGAAAGTTTGAAAATCAGGGATAAAAAAACCTCCGCTCCGGAAGAAGAAACCATTGAGCCGATTGCCGTACAGAAAACATCTGAAACACAGGAAATTGGGCAACCAGAAGCGGTAACAACAGAAGAATCTCATGAAGCATCAGAAAGAAGAAAAAATAAGTTAACTTTCGGACAGTCGCTCATGGAAAAGGTAAAAAAGTTTTTTGAAGAAGTAGAATAAAATCAACAATGATAAACGAGCAGTATCACCTATCGCTTATCACCCATCAATAATAAAAAATTACACGATATGGAAGGATTAAACACGCAGGGATTTCAGTTTGATTTACCGAAAGGAAGTTCCTCAATAATAAAAGTAATCGGAGTCGGCGGAGGCGGAAACAACGCACTGAAACACATGTACGAAAAAGGAATTCACGGGGTGGATTTCGTAATCTGCAACACCGATGCACAGACTTTGGACAACAATCCCGTTGCTCATAAAGTTCAGCTCGGAATCACCATGACCGAAGGTCTCGGAGCGGGAGCAGACCCCGAAGTAGGCGAAAAAGCAGCAATCGAAAGCATCGACGACATCAAAGCGGCACTCGGGCAGAATACCAAAATGGTTTTCATCACTGCCGGAATGGGCGGCGGAACCGGAACAGGAGCCGCTCCCGTAATTGCAAAAGTGGCAAAAGAAATGGGAATCCTTACCGTAGGGATTGTTACCGTTCCGTTCAGTTTTGAAGGAAAAAGAAGATTAGACCAGGCGGAAATCGGTCTTGAAAAATTAAGAAATAATGTTGATTCTCTGATTGTTATCAATAATGATAAACTCCGCCAGCAGTTCGGAGATTTAGGATTCAAGCAGGGATTTGCAAAAGCCGATGAGGTTTTAACCAACGCCGCGAAAGCAATGGCAGAAGTAATTACAGGGCATTTTCTTATCAATATCGACTTCCGTGATGCGAAATCTGTTCTTGAAAATTCGGGAACGGCACTGATGTCAACCGGAATCGCTTCCGGAGAAAACAAAGCCGAAGACGCCGTGAAAAAAGCCCTCGATTCCCCGCTATTGAACGACAACAAAATAACCGGAGCGAAAAACGTTCTCCTCCTCATCAGAAGCGGAAACGAAGAAGCAACCATGGACGAAATCGGACTTATCAACGATTATATCCAAAGAGAAGCCGGAAATACTGCCGATATTATTTTCGGGGTTGGAAGCGATGATGAATTAGGCGATGCAATCAGCGTTTTGGTCATTGCAACAGGTTTTGCCAAAGACGACCACAAACACGCCGGACACACGGAAAAAATCAGAATCAGCCTAAACGACGAGCTTCCGAAAACAGAGCGGGTTTCTCCTTTCCAAACCAAAGAAGACAGAAAAGAAACCCCTCAGCAGGAACAGCCGGCGCAGGGAAAAAGTTTTTTCAGATTGGATGACGAGGAAGATTCCGCACCTCAGTTTAAAGCCGTTTCTACGGAACAAACAGCCGTTGCAGAAGAAGTCCCCACACGGATAGAATTTTTTGAAGGAGACGAAGAACACGATGATTACAGTGATGAAGAACTGAACCTTTTTTCATTTACCGATACGGAAGAAACGGTGTCTTTCACTTTTGAAGTAGAAGACAGACCTCAGATTAATAATGAAGTAGAACAGCCGAAAGAAGACCAACCCATAGAAATTAATTTCGAGGTGAATAATGAATCTGCTGAAAACAATTTTGAAATAAAAGAAAAGCAAACAGAAGAACCTGTTCAGAATATTCAAACGGCGGAACAGCCAGAAATAAAAGCAGAAACCGAAATTCCTGTTCAGGAAGAAGAAACACGGCTTTCTTTCTCAGAATCGGTTTCTGGATTTACTTTTATCAGCAAAACGACGAACCAGGAGGAGAAAGTTCAGGAGAGAAGAAACAAACTGAAAGAATTTAATTCAAGATATCAGTCAACGGAGCAAGAAACCGATTTTGAAACCGTTCCTGCTTTCAAAAGAAAGAACATCAATATCAATACGGAAAACGCTTCCGAACAGAGAATAGGCTCTTTCCTTTCCGAAAATGAAAACGGACAGATTCAGGTTCGCGAAAACCGCTTTCTGAATAAAGATGTAGATTAATTTAATGTAAAAATGGAACAATTTACCAATGTAACAATAAGGAGATTATCTTTTCAGCATAGGATGTTAGAGCCTGTTTAAAAATTATTAAGAAATAAAATTTTCAGGGATTTTTCTTTTTCCCGTCCCTAAAGGGTGGAGAAATCCCTGAAAATTTCATCAAAATTATACCCTTTAGGGTTAGGGAAATTAATTTTGATGAAACTTAAACAGGCTCTAAATGATTGTCCGTAATCTATCATAATTGATAAATCACTGCGAACTTTGCTGAGTGAAATCGAAAATCATCTCCTTTTAGTCGATGAATGTTATTTTGAAGTAGTCAAACGTCTTTGCTTCTTTCCTTTTATATTTTTAAAGGAATCGGCTACATGAGAGTTTTGCTCGAACTGAACGAAGTTAATATTCATTTGCGAACTTAAAAATAAAGCGGTTCGTAGTCAAAAAAATAGTTGAGCCCCTTTGCTCTTTTGCAGTTAATGAATTTTGATTGTTACTTTTTAGCTGTTGCTTTCGTTCCGCTCTCCAGAATTTTTTCTAAAATTTTATGCGTAATCATGTACGTCGGCTTCACTCCGGTAAGTCCGAGACCTCCTGAAGAAAGCGTACTTCCTGTTTCCAGCGGGTTATCCGATGCGTAATATGCGTACATCACAAACAAATCTGGCGAGATATGATGACGGATTTTTGAAGCCACCTGAATCGCTTTCTGATAATGAGCGCCCTCCATTTCCAGGCCGATGGCTTTCCATGAAGTTGTCATGAAGTAGGAAAGAATATCCTTATTCTGCAAAGACGTTCCCAAAACGGTAATCATCGGGCCTTCAAAAGATTTTATTTCATCATCTTGAAAATCAGAAAGTTTCAAAGCGTTTTCAAAAGGATAATTATCCGCCGTTCCTTCAAAAATATGCGAAGTAGGAATCATGATGTCTCCTTTTCCTCCGGTAAGGATTCCCGCTTTTCCCATGATAGAAACGGATTTTACTTTCATTGTATACACTTCTCCGTTGTAATCGTAAGGTCTTAAAAGTTCGTCCATTACTTCATACGCCTGCTCTCCGAAAGCGTAATCGAAGACCATTACAACATCATCTCCGCTGAATTTTGAAGAGGAAAACGGAGTGTTTTTCAAATTAATTTTGCTGAGATCGATAATCTGAACATCAATATTACTTCCGCTGTTGTCATCAATATAGAGTAATCCCTGTTTCTGCGAATAATCGAGGATTTTGTCCTGAAGCGTTTTCTTGTTGCTGATTTCTTCAAATAAACTGTAATCCACCTCCTTTCCGTTCTTTTTATTAAGTGCATTATTGGCGAAAAGCATGTTTTTCACGGAATGCATATTGGCGGAAATAATGTGAAGCGGGCGCATGTGCAGGTTGTTGGAAGCCAGAACTTCTTTCACCTTATCTGCCCATTTTTCACCGAAAAAGTGATGGCCGACTCTTTCACGGAGAATTGCGCTGAAGAATATTTCCCTTTCTCTGATTCCTTTCCAGTCGTTAAGACTTGTTTTCCCGAGATTGTAAATGATTTTGAAAAGACGGTCGGGATTATTATCATCGCTGAAATTGTTGTAGGCTTTCAAAGTTTCGTCAAACGTTCTTCCCAAAAGCGAAGAAAGATGAATAAGCGCTACTTCCTTTTCCTTTCTGCTGAATTTTTTCTCTCCCAACGCCACAGATTCTATTATCTGCCATGCTCTTGTCGGTTTGAAATCCTCATCAGCAATATATCCGAGGTCGCGGATTTTATCGGCTTCCATGTATAGGAACGTAAGGTGGGTAAGGATGTCGTAAATTTCCGACCTTCCCAGCAGGACTTCGATGTTCATCTGATGTTCGTCGATTCGGTAGCAGTTTCTGCGTCTTTTCTTCGGAACGATGATTTCAAAACTACCTTTGTCAAAACCCTCATCCGATGTGAGGTGAACGAACGGAGTTTCCTCGATTCCTTCCGGCAGTCGGTCCAGAACATACAAAAGTCCGTCCAGTTCTATTTTATTCGGGATTCCCATAGAACCGTAGATTTCCGGCGCGATAGTCGTTAAGAGTTTTCTTAATGTTTCGCCCGAAACTCCCGCCGGTTTGAAAAATCCTCTGTAAAAAAGGTGGCGCATAGCGACATAAAGTCTTTCAATAGCTTCTGTAGTTTCTCTTGCTCTGGAATTTACCATAAATTTTGATTTTTAGAAAAGTCTGCGAAGATACAAAATTATTTTTTAATGATAAAAATTGAATCGGCAACTCATTGATGTTTCGATTTCAAAGTGTGTTTGTAATGACTCAAAAGCCTGTAATAAAGGCTTTCGAACACCTGATAATTTCTGTTTTTGTTGCCATCGCTCATTGTGGATTTGGTAGGGCTTTGATTTAATCCAATGTCTGAAATAAAGGTATTACTAATTGATAATCAGTAACTTACACCAGTAAGCATATAACATTTATTCAGCTGTCCGAACGTTAATGCGGTCAATTGGTCGTAAGTCTTGTATTTATGGCAACCTTTGTCGGATTGGTGTTTGTGGATTTCAGATTTGAGTAAATGAGGAGGTATCAAATTTAAAATTTGACCAATCACTGGTTTATTTGTATCTTTGGAACGCCTGAACAATGCCATATTTGAAAAAAGTTGAGATGTTTTTCAAAGTAAAGCATTCTCAGGCACTTTTTTTATGCAAAGTTTCGGATTGTTGTAATGGCTGACTTACCATAAGCCTCTCCAAATACACGATAATTATTCAGTTTTTCCTAATTTTTAAAAGCGAACGCCGTAAATGTGACAAAAGTTTTTTGTGCCTTTCTCTTTTTTTCTATAAATTTGGCTCAATACTTTTTATATTAAAAAAATGAACACACCATCTGAATTAAAGTACACCAAAGACCACGAGTGGGTACGCATTGAGGGAAATGTAGCAACAGTCGGAATCACCGATTTTGCACAGGGAGAATTAGGAGACATCGTCTATGTAGATGTAGACACCGTAGATGACGAGCTTAATTCCGGCGACGTTTTCGGAAGCGTGGAAGCCGTAAAAACAGTTTCCGATTTGTTTCTGCCTGTTTCCGGAACGATTACGGAGTTCAACGATGCGCTGGAAGACCAGCCGGAACTTCTGAATACAGACCCTTATGGCGACGGCTGGATTGTCAAAGTACAGATTCAGGACGGTTTCGATGTTTCAGAATTGCTTTCGGCAGAACAATATCAGGAAACACTTGGATAAAATTTCAAAAATATTCAGAAAGATATTGCCCATTTATTGGGCAATTCTTACGTATATGCTTCTCAAACCCGGAACGGAAAACCACGAATACTGGTTCATGTTCAACGGGATTGACAAAGTTCTTCATCTTTCCATATTTGCGTTATTGGGATTCTGTTTCATGACGGCTTTTCACAAAACCAGATTTCTTACCTATATATATATAATGTTAATTTATGCATTTCTCACCGAAATCCTTCAGGGCGAAATGAAGCTGGGTCGCTCATTAGAAGTTATGGATGTAGTTGCAGATGCGGTGGGTTTTCTCATGGGATATATAGGATTCAGAAAGGCTAAACAAAGGTTTTAGGAAACTTTAAGAGCCTGTTTAAAAATTATTAAGAAATAAAATTTTCAGGAATTTTTCTTTTTCCCATCCCTAAAGGGTGGAGAAATCCCTGAAAATTTCATCAAAATTATACCCTTTAGGGTTAGGGAAATTAATTTTGATGAAATTTAAACAGGCTCTAAAAAGTTAATTCGGCGAAGGAAATTCTTTTTTTTCGATTGAAAAATATTTTTCTATCCCAAAATAAAATTCCTGTTCGGAATATTATCAAAAACAATTTTCAGGTTTTTCACAAACTTTTGGAGTTCGGAGATAAAGGTTTCATTTTCAATGGTTTCTCCGTAAACGAAAAACTGCGTTTCATCAATTCCGAAACCTATTTTGCTTAATGTAAACATCACGAAGTACAGGAAATCCACTTCGGAATTCACATCCAGATTGTTGTACAGAATCACTTTTTTATTATCAAAAGCGAAAAACTCGCATTGGTTGTGATACAGATTGATATGGATTTCCTTTTTGCTCTTTGCTGAAAGGCTGTTCAGAAATTTTTCTCCCGAAAAATTGAAATGTGTGGCAACCGCCAAATCTTTAATCATCCGATAATACGTTTTCGGAAAAGTGTAATAAAACTGAACGCCGAATTTTCTGTTCACAGAAAGCATCAGTTCTTCGGTATCTCTGTCCACGTCGGAGTTGTACGCAATCAAGTCGTATCCCGAATCGTGCCGGGAAAAACCTTCCGGCATCAAAGTAAAATGATTAAAAACGGAAATCACGGAGATTTCTTCAAACCTTTGTTTCAGTAAAGTTTCTTCCAGTTTTTTCGCGATAAAATCCTGCGGAGTTTCTTCTGAAAGAAAAAATCCGTTTTCCTCCAATACCTGTTTTCCTTTCAGAATCTGGTATTGCAGTCCGTCTTTGGTAAAAAGTAATTTGAGTTTGCTCATAATCAGTCGGGAGCAAATTTAAGGAAATTCCACCAGTATTGCACCCGATTGCTGAACGAGGATTTCTTTATGGTAAAAATCGAGTCCGGATTGGGATTTCAGGGTGTCTGTTACGAGTTTTTGCAGCGTTCCGTTCCCGATTCCGTGGATAATTTCCATTTTTTTGATTCTGTTTTTCCGACAAAATTCCAGTGTCTGTACCAGTTTTTCTTTCTGAATGAACAGCCTTTCAAAACTTTCATAATTCTCAGGATTGCTCACTAATTTTTCAAAATGTAAATCCAGAACAAGAATATTCTGCGAGTGTTTTTTGGATTTCGGCGGAGTGTATTCGGCTTTCTTTTCCACTTTTACGCCGTCGTAAATAGAAGCATTCCGAATCACGAGTTTCTCTTTCGGATATTGATGTGTAAACCCGAACTCATCCTGAACAACCACCATATTCCCGTGAACGGAAGTTACAATTCCGTTTAAATCTTCATCTATAACTGAAACTTTGTCGTTTATTTTCATTTTATTTTTCCCTTGGCTCTTGTAAGCTATTCCAGGCTTCCTCAATTTTATTTTCCGCCAAAAGTTTCTGCGCTTCGAGGTGAATGTTTTCATCTTCGGAAAAACGAGTGCCGGAAAGTTCTTCCACATTGGCAAGCATTCCCAAATCGTTTCCGGTAAAGACTTTTGAATATTTGATTTCGTTTGGAAGTCTATCAAAGCCGATACCTTTTGTAACCAAAGGTTTCGGAACTTCAAAAAGATTTCCGGCATTATTTCTGGAGTAAAAATTTCCGCCTAATCTTGCAACTAATTCAAGTTTTATCTGGTCTAAATTTCCTTCTTTATTCAAATATTCTTCGCGGATGTGGATTTTCATTACTTCACAGATAATCAGGTTTCCCGCACCGCCTTGTTCACCGAAAGATTTTACTTCCAGAACTTTACACTCGAAATTTACAGGACATTCTTCAATCAGTTTTGGCTGAATCAAATCTGCATCTTTCATGGTGAGTCCGGTTTTGATGAACTCGTTCACGCCTTTTTCGTATTCTGTGGACGAAAGGGAAATCTGCTGAACGATAGGGTAGTTCACGATGCCAATCGCCACTTCCGCAACTTCCAGAACGTTTTCCAGAGTGTGTTTGGTTGTTCCACCACGTACCCGTCTGGACGGAGAAAAAATCAGAATCGGCGGAACTGTGCTGAACATATTGAAAAAACTGAACGGAGAAAGATTGATATTTCCGTTTTTGTCAACTGTAGAAGCCAGCGCAATCGGGCGCGGCGCAACGGAAGTCTGCAAAACCTGCTGTAACTCCATCGGTGATAAATCTGCCGGAATGAGGGTTTTCATGATGATTCAAAAAATGAGTTAAACTTTTTCTTATAATTTCTTATCGTAATTGATTTTCCGAAATAATCAATTTCTACACCGCCCTTACAATAAAATAATTCTTCTTCCCTTTCTGCAGTAAAAGATATTTCCCTGCAATCAAATCGCTTTCCTGTGCAGAAAAATCTTCATCAACTTTCTGTTTGTTTACGGAAATTGCATTGCCTTTCAGTTCGCGTTGTGCTTCACTTTTGGATTTCAGGAAACCGGATTTTTCAGACAGTAAATCAACGATTCCTGCGCCCAAAATCTCTGCTTTGGAAACTTCCTTTTGAGGAACTCCGTCGAAAATTTCAAGGAAAATATCTTCATCCAGACCTACTAAATCTTCCGCAGTAGAGCGTCCGAAAAGAATCTCCGATGCTTTCACGGCTTTTTCGTATTCTTCTCTGCCGTGAACCCAAACCGTTACTTCTTCCGCAAGTTTTTTCTGCAGTTTTCTTTCGTGCGGAGCGGTTTTGTGTTCGGCAATCAGGGTTTCTATTTCTTCTTTTTCGAGGAATGTGTAGAATTTGATAAAACGTTCAGCATCCTCATCCGTGCAGTTGAGCCAGAACTGATAGAATTTATACGGAGAAGTTTTCTTTTTGTCCAGCCAGTAATTTTCACCGCTTTCGGATTTCCCGAATTTTGAGCCGTCGGCTTTGGTAATCAGAGGAACAGTAAGAGCAAACGCTTCCCCTTGAACTTTTCTGCGGATAAGTTCCGTTCCGGTGGTGATATTTCCCCACTGGTCGGAACCTCCCATTTGAAGTTTCACATTATTATTCTGATACAAATGCAGGAAATCATATCCCTGAATCAGCTGATAGGTAAATTCGGTAAAGCTCATTCCTTCAGCTCCGCCTTCTCCGGTGATTCTTTTTTTCACGGAGTCTTTTGCCATCATGTAATTGACGGTGAGATTTTTCCCGACATCGCGGATGAATTCAAGGAAGCTGAATTTTTTCATCCAGTCGTAATTGTTCACCATTTCGGCTTTATTCGGTTCTGTTCCGTCGAAATCGAGGAATCTTGCGAGCTGATTTTTGATGCAGTCGATATAGTGGTTCAGGGTTTCTTCATCGAGGAGATTGCGTTCCGCCGATTTTCCGGACGGGTCGCCAATCATTCCGGTAGCACCGCCGACCAGTGCGTAAGGCTTGTGTCCGTGTCTTTGAAAATGAGCAAGAATCTTAATCTGAATCAGGCTTCCGATGTGCAGGGAATCCGCCGTAGGGTCGAACCCGATGTAGGCAGAAGTCATTTCTTTGTTCAGTTGTTCATCGGTTCCGGGCATCGTATCGGCAAAAAGTCCGCGCCATTTCAGTTCTTCAATAAAAGGGTTCATTCCTTAAAAATTTTTAGAGCGCAAAGATAGAAATTATCGCTCAAACCGAAGAATGTGGAGGGTTTGATAATTCAGAAGAATTTCATCTTTTTCAATTTCAGGCTCTTCGCCATTTTGTATGGAAAAAAAATATCCATATTATTTTAAAATGACCTCGGAAACGGAGGCGTTAAAAATTTTAAAGAATTTTCGTTAAAAAATTTCCACTGTTCGAGGGCGGGACAAAA
>JASGDB010000016.1:0-15560 GCA_049841315.1 Bergeyella sp.
TCAATGGAATCGGCGAATCTGGTCGATTTCTTAACGAAAATTCTTTAAAATTTTTAACGCCTCCGTTTCCGAGGTCATTTTAAAATAATATGGATATTTTTTTTCCATACAAAATGGCGAAGAGCCATTTAAGTTTCTTAGATTCAATAATTTTTTCATAACACCATTTTTTCATGATGCTTCGTAGAAGCATTCTGTTCATAGAAATTGTATGTATTTCCCAAATATTAGCTCCGTTAGGAGCGACCTGCTCAATTAATAGACCGCTCCTCCGGAGCTTTTTTTACGCCGCATTTATTTTTTCTTTATTCTTATTTTTCAGGATATTTTACTGCTTTATCCAATTCTATCGGATTGTTATTTTTTAAAATTTCATCTCTTTTTTCTTTGCTCAATTTATTATAATTTGGCTTTTCTATGGTGACACCATTATCATCTTGAAAGTAACCTATTTTCTGTCTTGACCTAAGTTCTCTATATGGGTCTAAGTAATAGTCTATTTTAATTTTTTTCAATTTTGACAGATTGATTTTCAAGGGTTTTATATCATAAAAATTTTCAAGAAAACCGCTTGTATCATATTCTTTTTTAATATTAATATTTTGGTAAAAAGAAAATAAATAATTCTCTTCATCATCCCTGATTTCTAAAATCATTCCGGGAAGACCACTGAATTTATATGGTCCATAAGGAAATGGCAACTCTGTTGTAAACCAAGCTATCCAGTTTCTTCTTCCATAAGTACATATTGCTTTTTGTACATTATAATTTGCTATTTTTTTAAATTCATTACTAATTATCCATTCCATTTTGTCGTTAGTCTCATAGGAATAAACATTTTCTAATAGATTTTCAAAATTCAAAAATTTATCAGAATTCAAATCTCTAATAAATCTTTCTTCAAATACTGGATTGGCAAAAAAAAGACTACCCCTTTTATTTATTGAATCATATTTTAAAAATTCATAACTATATGATTTTATATTATTTTTATTTATATCTGTTACAATAAAATCGTGTACATATATGGAGTCTTTTACATTTTTCTTAAATTGTAACGTATATATGAATCTATGTGTTTGTCCACAACAAAAATGATTAATCAAAGCTACAATTAATAGTATTATTTTAGTTATTTGTTGTCTTTCCATACTTATTTAGTGCAATTATAATTATACATAAAAAAAACAAATTGAATAGGATGTGAACTTCATAACTCATTTTTCCTAAAATCCCTCCACAAGAGCAAGGCACATCAATGAAAAAAGAGTTAAGTATTATAAGATAAGCTGTAAATAGAGAAAAAAGGATTAACGAAACATATAACGATATTTTTCTTAACCGACCTATAAACACACCAATCCCTGCAAATATTTCGACAACAGGGAAAATAATTGATATTGGTACAGCTGTAAAATCGGGCAATAATGGAGATTTATGCAGTTGCATAACAAATATTCTGTTGTCTAATAATTTGATAATACCTGCATAAACAAAAACAATACTTACTAAAAAACACACTATTTCTATAACATATTTATTTCTCATATTAAATGGTTAAAATCATAGGTTACTAATTCATTGTTTGAATATAAAATAAACAAGGTGTTTTTCATTATTTTAAAATCAAAAAACCGTGTTCCGTGTTTCTTTGGCAAAGTAAAACTTCCAATGTACTTTTCTTTTGCCGTATCATACATATCTACTATACCATCACTACTATTAATTTTATTATCTGATAGGTTTGAAAGAATATAAAGAGTATTTCCGCTAATTGAAGCTGTTAATTGTTGATAGTAAGGATTTCCTTTAAAAGTATATGCTCCTTTCTTTAATTTGATAACTTCTGGTTCAATTTCTCTATTATCAATGGTATTAAATTTAGATATATACTTTCCTTTTTTGTCGAAGCAAAAAATATGTGGAAGTATATATGATATGAAAAATGTTTTATTCTCACCCTTAATAAAAAAGCCGTCTTGAGACATGCCTCCGTCATTTCTATGCTTTATAACATCAAAATTACCGATGACTTTATTACTTTGAAACATTGTAAATTGCTCATTCTCGCATAGATTATCTAAGCAATTTTTTAGAATAAATCCATTATCAATTTTAATACTTCTTGAAAAAGGAATTTTAAATTTTTCAATTGACAAGTTTTCTTTACCCTTCAGTCCTGATTTATAAACAGCTCGTTTTGAAGGACAAGAAAAGAAGATTGAGTCATTGATAATACTGTAATTTTCAGGTATAATTTCATTCAATAAAATGCCATAATTGAAGAATATATTTTCTCTGTTTTCTTTAATTTTAATAATATTATTATTGTTTATATTTTGTAAATATAATTCTCCATTAAAAATGTCTAATCTGTTTGCTCCATCATTTACTTCAATACTTTTTCTTTCTTTTATTTTAATAGTAGTTAAATAATTTCGTTCAAAATCATTTCCTTTTTCTTTTAATTTAGCCCATATAAATAAACCCAAAATTGAAATTGTTGTAATAGCAACAATTATTATTATATTTTTTTTCATTTTTTTTCAAAGCAAAATAGATACCCACAAATAATGGGTATCTATTGGTTAATAGAATTATTGAACTATTTCCCTTTGTAAAAATAGGAATTATTGTCCCCATCTTTACAACAAACTACTCCAGAGCCAGGGCAATTTGCGGCATTGCAAGGAGCAGCAGGTTCAAGTGATGTTTCCAATGACCTTTGTGCAAGAACAAATCCTCCACTCATTAAAAGTGCCGAGAATAATAAAATTGTCTTTTTCATAATAACTTTTGTCTTCTCTAAAAATAGTTTTAGTTAAAAAGCAACAAGACGAGAGAAGCACGTATTTTTTAATCCTGTTGCTTTTGCGTGAAATGTATTTACACTTTATTTAAACACTACATTCATTTCGTATTGTGCACCATACAAAAATCCTGCAGAGGATAAATCAATTTATTGATGATTACCATTTAATATCATCTTTTTTCGGCGGGTCTGCTTCGTCTTCCAATGAATCCGAACCGTCCGCAGAAGGCACTTCGGGAGGTGTTCCCAAAGAATCTTTACTTACTTTTGCAGCCATATCGGAGCCGGATTCCGGAATTTCCGCTTCCATAGCTCCTATTTCTCTGCAGCCTGATAATACAACCAATACGGCAGCCGCTGCTGCCAGTGAGATAAACTTTTTCATAATGATTTAATTTTTTTGTTGTTAAAGTTTATCCCGGCGCCGGGAATTTCAGGTAGAATTCTTACCGCTAAATGTATGGCATTGAATGTTTTAAAAAAAGAAAAGGTGGTCAAAAAACATGAATTTAAGTTTTTTGACGTCAAAATTCATGAATTTTGACAAGCAAAAACAGATAACGGGTTGATAACAAGAATGTTGGGCAAAAACAAAAAAATTACTAAAAACTTCAAGAAAATTTCAAAAATGAATGATTTTTAACTATTTTTGAGCCACCAAAGCACAACGATTTGAACAAAATGTACATTAGAAAAGTTCTGTTTGCCCTTTTTTACGTTCTACTTCTTTTTTCTTTTGAAAAAATAAGCGGGCAGGAAACTTACAATACAATCCGAAGCCACTATGAAGATTTGGATAAAAATAACGAATATGCTCTCCCGTATGTGAACCGCTATATCCAAAAGGCAAAACAGGAGAAAAACAATACAGAATTAGTACAGGGCTATAGAGACCGTGCTTATTATTCGGCAAATAGGGCACTAAAAATAAAATATGCCGACAGTGCTGTTATTACTGCAAAAAAAACAGATGATGATAATTTAATATCAACAACCTATTTACTGAAAGGAAGCCTTTATTATTTTTACTACAAAAATTATCCTCTGGCTCTTGAGGAATATCTGAAAGCCTTCGAGTATTCCAAAAAAGGAAAAGACGATTATCTTACCCATAAAATCGTGTACCAAATGGGACTGGTAAAAAATTATTTGGGATATTATGATGAAGCATTGGAGCATTTCAATCAATGCATATCCTATTTTGAACCGAAAACAAAAGAAAAAGACCATCCAAACCAAATTTACAACGACAGTAAAGGCTACATCAACAGTCTTCATCAGGCGGTGGTATGCTGGCAGAGAAAAAACAACTACAAAAAAGCAGATTCTCTTACCAATATAGGACTGAACTTTACCGATGCCTCCAAAGATTTCCCTCTGGAAAAAGCCTATTTTCTGAAAAGCAGCGGAATTTCGGATTACTTTCAAAGAAACCATGCAGCAGCAGAACAAAATTTTAACAAGGCATTGCCTGTACTGATGAAAAATGATGATGCCTACTGGATTTCCATTTCGGAATTCTACAAAGGGAAAATCTTTTGGGATACGGGGAATAAAGATTTGGCGGTAAAGCAGTTTCAGAAAGTGGATTCCACTTTCAAAAAGCGGGAGTTCTTCTTCCCCGAACTGCAGGAAAACTACGAACTGCTGATTTCCTATTTTCAGCAAAAAAATGACCATGAAAAAGAATTGACCTATACAAAGAGCCTGGCGGAAGTGAACAGGATTCTTATGAAAGATTTTCCCAAACTGTCTTCCAAAATCCACAAAGGCTACGACAGCCGCCTTCTCGCAGAAGTCAAAGAAAAGCTGGAACACCGGAGCAAATGGAGTATGGGCATCATCGTCCTGCTGATTTCAGCCGTAGCCCTGTTATTCTTTTTGGTGTGGAAATATTATCAGAACGGAAAACGCATAAAATACAATTATTCCTTACTGGAAAAGAGATTGCAGTTACAGTCTTCGGAATCCGCCTATTTCATTTATGAAGATATTTCTGCAAAAGGCAAAACTGTAATCAGCGAAGATATTTTCTCCGATTTGCAAAACAAGTTATCCGCCTTTGAAAGCGATACGGAATTTACCGATAAAGAAATGTCCCTGTATCAGCTTTCAAAAAAATTAGGAACGAATACCAAGTATCTTTCCCAATATATCAACGACACGAAAGGAATGAATTTCAGCAAGTATCTTTCGATACTCCGCATCAAGTACATTACGAAACAGATGTATGAAAATCCCGAGTTCCTGAAAATGTCCATTCAGGCATTGGCGGACAAATGCGGCTTCGGTTCTCGCCAGAGTTTCTCCGACCTGTTTTACGAAATCAATAAAATCCGCCCCGCCGATTTTTTGAGACAGCGTAAAAAGGAAATCGAAAAATCAGAACCGGTTTTTAATTAGTGTGCTGCCGCAAATGCACGGGTTTTTGAGTAAACAAAAAAATATTTAAAAAATTGAAAATGAAAGTTTCAATAATTTTTTCTACCTTTTAAAAATTATCGGTATATTTTTTGCTAAATTTGGTTTTCAAATTTTTAACAAACAACTTAACAACAAACAAACAAACAATGAGTTTAATTGACTTACTTACCGGAAATGCCGGAAACCAAGTAGCACAGGAAGCCGAAAACAAATTCGGGATTTCCAAAAATCAGATTATTGCACTTTTGGCGGTGGCTGCTCCGCTGGTAATTTCTTATCTTAGAAACAAATCGCAAGACGCAAAAGAAGCAGAAGCACTCAACAACGCTTTGGATAAAGACCACGACGGAAGCATCTTGAACGACCCTTCTCAGGCTTTGAACAGACAGGAAGAAGGAGGCTCTATCCTCGACCATATTTTCGGAGGACAGAAAGCAACGGTAGAAAACCAGCTTTCTCAAAATACCGGGATTTCTATGGATAAAATCGGGCCGATTCTTTCGATGCTTGCACCTATAATTATGGGATATATCGGACAGCAGAAACAACAAAACAACGTTGGAGCAGGCGGTTTAGGCGACCTTTTGGGCGGGATTTTGGGCGGAGCACAATCTCAGGCTCAGCAATCCAATCCTTTGAATGATATTCTTGGAAGCGTTCTTGGAGGCGGTTCTCAGCAATCTTCCGGAAATGTTTTGGGAGATATTTTGGGAGGTGTTCTTGGAGGAGGACAGCAGCAACAGCAACAAGGCGGGCTTGGCGGTCTTCTTGGAAGCATTCTCGGAGGAAAATAATTTCGACCGAAGAAATAAATACAAAAAAACCGAAGATTATTCTTCGGTTTTCTTTTTTCTCGTGGTTTTCGGTTTTTCTGCAACGGCTTCTTCTGTGGTTTCTGCTTTTGCTTTTACCGTTTTTGGTTTTGCTGCTTTCGGTTTTTCCTCTTTTTCTGCTGCCGGTTTAGCGGCTTTTACAGGTTTTTCTGCAACCACAGCTTTTTTAGAGGATTTTCTTGGGCGTGTTTTTCCGTAGCTTCCGGCTACACGTTTGCCTCTGGTGGTCTTTTTGTCTCCTTTTCCCATAGTATTTTTATTGATGTTGCGAACGAAATTATGAATTTTTTACTGAATATCAAAAGATTAAGACTTTAATTTAAAGAAATAAATATTGATGTTACCCGTTGTGCATTTGTAAAATTATTTAAATGCAAAGAACGCAAAGAATTTTAACCAACTTCAAACTCTTAAGGTTCGCAAATGAATATTAACTTCGTTCAGTTCGAGCAAAGCTCTCGTGTCGCCGATTCCTTTTAAAAAAAATAAAAAAAATGAGGCAAAGACGCTTCGCTCAGCCAAGACTTTGCGTTCTTCGCCAAGTTTTACGCCTTTGCGAACTTAAAAGCATAATATTTGCAAAAAAATCTTTGCGAACCTTTGCGTTTAAAATTATAATTAATTGAAAATAAATATTTTATAATTTTAATTCTAAATGCACAACAGGTTTTTTATAATACCATTTTTTCATGATGCTCCGTAGAAACATTCTGTTCATAGAAATTGTATGTATTTCCCAAACACAAGCTCCGTTAGGAGCGACCTGCTCAATTAACAGACCGCTCCTCCGGAGCTTTTTTTACGCCGCATTTATTTTGACTGCGGACGATATTTAGAATCGAGCAAGATTATAACTCAGTTTAAAATAAGGGATACCAAATTTTCCCGACCCTAAATCACTATATACTACGGAATTGTTCCCTATGTAAGTTCCTATCCCGATTTCGAGATTTTTGTAGGTATAGCCGAATCCTATTTTGTAAGCGGCAAATTTGAAAGAGCCGTCCGCTATAAAATTTCCGCCGTTGGGAGAATCCGGAGAATTGTAGGTTGAGGAGTAATCCGTATTTTGGTTCATTATACCATATCCAACATTTACAAAAATTTGCTCCTTATCTTTGAGATGAAAATAATGTTTTACCTGAATATCTGTATCCAAAATTAAAGAATGAACAGGTTTTTTGGTAGTTCCGTGTTCATCCGAAAAACTTGACTGGTAAAAAACAGGATTATACCTAAATGACTGAACGATACCTACTGTTGTATTTTTTAGGAAAAACCATTCCAAGCCAATATTAATTGAGAACCCTTTTAATTGTGTATCTCTGTTATACATTGCTAATTGCGATGCCCAATAAAAGCCTTCGGTGCTCTTACGGAAATTATACGGTAATAGCTTGTATTCCACACCCGCACTCAAAAGAAATTTTTCGCTCCGCTCTTGTTGAGCGAAGCAAAAAATTGCACTGAACAGAAAACAGTTTAATAAGAATTTTTTCATTTCACAAGCATTATTGAAAAAATGGAGAAAATTTAATTACACTATTTTCCACAACAGTCGGTATTTTATTATTATGAGCATTGCTGTCATAATATGGCGTACCTACTCTGCCGGAATTTCCAGAACCGTAAGTGATTTGCAACTGCTGCCCATTTAGATAATACGGAAAACTAACAGTATGTGTATCCGTGGGCCAGTTATCAGACTCATAAATAACATAAAAGAAATTGGAATTATTATAAACAGACGGATTTGTTTCTATCATACCCGCAACAGTAGCATTTAAGTACTTTTGAGTGTGATTCCTTATCTCTTTTCTTTTGAATTCTGCAAACTCACATTGAGAAACTCCGCCATTAGTGCTGCCAGTAATAAGGCTTATTTTTTGCAGATTTCCGTTTTCCAGTTTATACATTTGAATAGTGATTTCTGAAGCACCGGCAATCCACGATTCTCTTGCATTATCATCACGAACAATCATATTTCCGATTCTTAACTGTTTATTTGTATTTGCAGGTTGGGTTCCTCCTCCATTTCCACTTCCTCCATTTCCGTCTGTCGGGTCTAATGTAGAACCTTGTGTGCCAATAATTGTAACCACACGCCCATCTTCTGCCATTTCTTCCGCTTTTTCTTCGTTAATAAGCTCTTCATAAGAAACATAATTGCCGTCTTCGTTAAGCACATAGCCCTCAAAATACTCTTGTTCATAGTCTTCCTGTTCTGCAAAAATGAAGACATCATCTTTTTCTTCATTATCTTTGTTGGTTTGTCCGGAGGATTGAACTTTGGAAGCAAAAGGAATGTAAATAGATATATTATAAGTATTATCATCCAATCCATTAAATGCATTTTCCAGTTCAGAAATCCTTTTTAAAGTCCCTGCATCAATGTTTTTCTTTTTTGATTTTGCAAGGGAAACCACATCTTTTAGGAGAAACGTGTTTTCCTGCTGTCCTTTTCCTTGTGCTGTTATTGCTAAATTAATCAGTTCATCAGTTGGTACGCCTAATTCTTTAATAATTTTTCCTGCTTCCTGCAAATAATACTTTTTGTATTGAAGTTGTTTTGCCAAAGGTGCGTTCTTTACTGCCTCCTTGCTTAAAATGCCTTTAGTTTCTGCGTTTTCTACAAGTTCGTTACTTCTGTCATCAGTTTCACACGAAATTGTTACTGCATTCACTGCGAATGCCATTCCTAAAATTAAAATTGTTTTTTTCATTTCTAAAAAATTTTAAGTTAAAATAATTGTTGTTTTCACTTTATTTAAACTCTGCATTCATCTCGTATTGTGCACCATACAAAAATCCTGCAGAGGATAAATCAATTTACTTACTTACCATTTAATCTTGTCCTTAGGCGGGTCTATTTCTTCATCAAGTGTATTTTGTACCGATGTAGAATCACTTCCTTTGCTGTATTGCATAGTATCTTTTTTATTTCTTGCAACAACAAATGCGTTCATATTGCTGTCCTCTATTGTTGGCAATTCATCATCGCCAGCTCTGCAACTTAATGTTGAAATTGATACAACTAATACTGTTACTAATGAGATAAACTTTTTCATAATGATTTAATTTTTTTGTTGTTAAAGTTTATCCCGGCGCCGGGTTTTTGTTTGATAGAATTCTTGTGCTAAAAATATAAGGTTGGGAGCTTACCCGCAAGAAAAGGTGGTCGTCAAACTTAAATTTAAGAATTTTGACCGTCGTGATTTATAAATCACGACAATATTTTTTTAAAAACATATTGATAATGAGTTGTTTATGTTTATGTGGAAAAGAATTGATTTTTTTAAAAATTTATCACAATTTGGTTATATTTGCCATTAATATCGGCTTTGTTTTTAACAAATGATTACTAAAAAACACGTTTTTATATCGCTTTTTGCTTTTTTGTTTTTTCAATTTGTAAAAATAAAAGGGCAAACGAGTTATGATGAATTGCGTAACCAATACGATGAGAACATCAATAAAAATGATGAATCGGCATTGAAATATGTTTATCGGTACATACAAAAAGCAAAGCAAGAAAAAAATTATGCCGAGCTAAAACAGGGATATGAAGATTACTCGTACTATTCCGCAAATAAATCGGAGAAATTAAAATATGCGGACAGTGCTATTGCCGCAGCAAAAAAAGCCGACGAAAGCAGTTTATTATCGTCAGCCTATCTGTATAAAGGAAGCCTTTACTATTTTTATTATAAAGATTATTCCTCTGCTCTAAATGAGTATTTGAAAGCCTTTGAACATTCCAAAAATGATAATGATGAGTATTTGAAATACAAAATTGTATATCAAATAGGTTTAGTAAAGAGTTATTTGGGATATTACGATGAAGCACTAAAGCATTTCAAAGAATGTATCGCTTATTTTGAACCGAAAACCAAAGAAAAAAACCACCCAAACCAAATCTATAACGACAGCAAAGGCTATCTCAACAGCCTTCATCAGTCAATCGTCTGCCGGCAGAAAAAAAACGAATACAAAAAGGCGGATTCTCTTACCAATATAGGCTTGAATTTTACGCATGCTTCCAAAGATTTCCCTCTGGAAAAAGCCTATTTTATAAAATCCAAAGGCATTTCTGATTACCATCACGGGCATTATGAATCGGCAATTAAGTATCTTAACAGTTCCTTGCCGGTTTTGGAAAAGAACGACGATGCTTATTGGATTTCCGTATCGGAATTTTATGTAGGAAAAAGCCTTTTAAATACGAATAAAGAAGATGAAGCCATACAACAATTCAAAAAAGTAGATTCTATTTTCCAAAAAAGAACATTTATTTTTCCGGAATTGTCGGAAAACTACAAGCAGCTGATTTCCTATTTTCAAAAAACAGGTAATAACGAACAAGAATTACATTACACCAAAGAATTGGCAAAAGTAGAGGGTATTCTAAAAAAAGATTTCCCCCTTTTGTCTTCTAAAATTCATAATGGTTACGACATTCAGATTTTGACAGATATAAAAGATAGATTAGAAAACACGAGCAAATGGCGAATGGGGGCGATTTTGGTTTTGTGCCTTATCGGTGTTTTTCTGCTGTTTTCTCTTTGGAAACGCAGCCAAAATGAAAAACTAATAAAGCAAAAATACCTTGACCTTGAAAAAAACATACAAGAGAGAGATACAGAGCCAGTTTCTATTTCGTATGAAAATATTTCTGCGGAAGGAAAATCCGTTTTCAATGAGGACATCTTTTTGGACTTACAAAAGAAAATGCAGGACTTTGAAAAGAATGAAGAATTTAAGGAGCAGGAACTCACACTTTTCAGACTATCTGAAAAATTAAATACCAACACCTCCTATCTTTCCCGATATATTAATGATGCTAAGGGAATGAATTTTAACAAATACCTTTCTACATTACGAATCAATTATATTACTGAAAAATTGTATGATAATCCCGACCTTATGAAACTTAAGATACAAGGATTAGCCATAGAATGTGGTTTTGGCTCAAGACAGAATTTCTCTGACGCATTTCAGGAGATTAACGGAATACGACCAATTGAATTTATAAAGCTGCTGAAGAATAAAAAAGAAAAATCAGAACCGGTTTTTAATTAGTGTGCAGCCGCAAATGCACGGGTTTTTAGTGTCAAAAAAATACTTTAAAAGTATTATTGACTAACAAACGGATATTCAAAAATATTATTTCATCAATTCCTCCGCCTGCTTCATCGCAGCATCGGTAATGGTCGCTCCCGAAAGAAGCTGTGCGATTTCATGGAGCTTTTCTTCCTGGTTCAGCGGAACGATGTCGGACTGCGTTTTCCCGGAAAATTCTTTCTTTACGACTTTATAATTGTAATCTCCTTTTGCCGCAACCTGTGCGAGATGCGTGATGACAATCAGCTGCATATCTTCCGACATTTCTTTCATCACTTTTCCCATTTCGTCGGCGATTTTTCCGGAAACTCCCGTGTCGATTTCATCGAGAATCAAAGTCGGAAGTTCGGCATTTTCAGCCATAATTTTCTTGACGGCAAGCATCACTCTTGAGCGTTCTCCGCCCGAAATGGCAGACTGAATCGGCTTCATCGGAAAACCGGAATTTGCCTGAAAAAGTATTTCGATTTTTTCCTTTCCGAATTGGGTAAAATCTTCTGTCGGAGTGAGCTGAACTTCAATTTTTGCCTTTTCCAGACCGAGTTGTTTCAGCAAAGAATCCATTTTTTCGGCAAAAATTTTTCTGGATTTTTTTCTTTCGGAAGACAGTTCTTTTGCAGATTTTTCGAGAAGCGATTTCTTTTCCGCAATATTTTTTTCGGTTTCGGCAATGTATTGGTCGAGTTCCTCAAAACCGATTTGTTCTCCGGCGAATGTATCTCTTATTTCTATCAGCTCTTCTACGGAATTTACTTTGTGTTTCAATAGTAACGCATTGATTTTGTTTACTTTTGAGCTGAGTTCTTCCAGAAGTTCAGGATTGGTTTCTATATTTTCCGCTTCATTCTGAATTTCAAAAAGAATGTCTTTCAGTTCCACAAAATTTTCCTCAAAACGCCTGCTTAATTCTTCAAAATGAATGGACAATTCACTGATTTTGGAAAGCCTGTTCCGCACTTCATTCAAACTGTCCAAAATTCCGATTTCCTCCCGGTCAAAACGCCCGAGAATAGAGCCGAAATGCTCCGAAATCTGCCCGACATTTTCCTGCAAAGAAAGTTTTTTCTGCAATTCTTCAAGGTCGGATTCATCGAGGTTGGCTTCATTCAATTCTTCCATAAGATAATTTTTGTAATCTTCGTCTTTATTTCCGTTTTCCCTTTTATTTTTGAGTTCTTCAAGGCTTTTTCGGAGTTTTCTGTATTCTAAAAATTCGTTCAAATACTGTTCGGGAAGTGTTTTATTTTCGCCGAGTCCGTCAATAATTTTAAACTGATATGCTTCATTAAAAAGGTTGGAAGTTTCAAACTGAGAATGAATATCGATGAGTTTTTCCGAAAGTTCTTTCAGAATATCGAGCGTTACGGGAACGTCATTCACAAAAGCACGGGATTTTCCGCTTGTAAGAATTTCTCTTCTGATAATCGTATTATCCTCAAAATCGAGGTCGTTTTCCTCAAAAAAACTTTTCAGCGATTCCGAAACACGAAATTCTGCTTCCACGATGCTCTTGTTTTCCGAATTGGAAATAGATTTCAGGTCGGCACGTTCTCCCAAAATCAACCGCAATGCACCGAGAATAATGGATTTCCCCGCTCCGGTTTCTCCGGTAATAACCTGAAGCCCCTTGTGCATGCCGATTTCCAGCGTGTCGATAAGGGCAAAATTTTGTATGAAAATCCGTGAAAGCATAGTTGAAAAATGCTTCAAGCACTGAGCCTAAAGCATTACAAAAGTATTGGTTAAATTTCAAAATTACAAATCCTTTTCTACTTCCATTTGTTCCAACTTGAATCGGTATCCTTCGGAACGAACAGAATCATCATGGATTTCAGCTCCTGAATATCGACTCCTGCATTGTTTCCCATGCTGAATATTTCGTAGATTTCGCTTTTTTTGGCATCAAGAAATACGGATAAAGGCGCATTCATGGCAAAATTATTTTCATAGGTTTTCAGCTGGAGCAAGGCATCAGCGATGGCTCTTTTTGCCTGTGAAGGGTCTGTTTTATGCATATTATCCAATCCGGAACGGTGGTAATTATAGAATACATTTCTCAAAGTATTCTGCTCCGGTTTTATCAGATTGTCGATGAGCGAGCCTCTCGAGCGGATTCCGTCCATCACGCTCCAGCCTCCAAAATTTTGATTCTGAGAATTTTGGGAAATCTTATAGGCTTTATCAAACCATGCCTGACCTCCGCGGATTTTGAAACTGTCGGCATCATATCCCAAAATCATGTATACGTAAAAACTCACCACATCAATCAGGTTTTTTCCTGAAAACTGACGCTCATTGAAGATAAGATTTTCATTTTCAGCATATTCAAAAGGAAAATTGGCATCCTGAAAATTGAAAACCGGCGAATCGTAGGTGGTATTGAAAACCGGTCTTGTCGACTGTACGACGATGCTCGATTTGTAGGAATTTCCGCTTCTTTCAGAAATGATAATGGAAAAATTACATTTGATTTTCTCGAAATTCTGGAGTTTTTTGCCTGTCCAGCTCGTATTATTAATGAAATCACGAAGCGATTTCTGCAAGGCATTAATCATTTGCACATTGCTTCCCTGAACCTGGCTTGCATTTACCGTAACCTGAGCCAAAAGCTCCTGAGCATGGGAAAATGAAATCGTAAACGACAATAAAAGTAGGATAAAAATTTTCTTCATTACAACTTAAAAAAATAAAACGGAGTTTTAAAAAATTTATTTTACAGAAAGACTTTCCATGAAGTCCAGAATATCTCCTGCGACTTCATTTTTGGATTTTAATCCGAATTCTTTCACTTCGGTTTTGGTGATAATTTTGATTTTATTGGTGTCTTTTCTGAAACCAGCGCCCTCGTCCCGAAGGGAATTGAGGACAATCATATCGAGATTTTTCTTTTCTAATTTTGATTTTGCATTTTCCTCTTCATTATTGGTTTCCAAAGCGAATCCTGCGAGAATCTGTTTCGACTTCCGTTCGCCCATTGTTTTGAGAATATCAGGATTTTTGATGAGTTCAATGGTCATTTCGTCATCATTTTTCTTGATTTTTTCCTTAGCAATTTCTTTCGGAGCATAATCCGCCACCGCTGCCGAAGCTATGGCAAAATCCACATTTTCGTAATGTTTGAATACCTCGTCAAACATCTGCTTTGCGGAAACTACCCGGTGAAGCTCAATTTCTGAATTTTTCACATTCAATGAAGTTGGCCCTGAAATCAGAATCACTTTTGCTCCTCTTTTTGCCGCTTCTTCTGCAAGGGAAAACCCCATTTTTCCGGAAGAATGATTTCCGATAAAACGTACAGGGTCAATCGCTTCATAAGTCGGTCCTGCCGTTATCAGAACAGTTTTCCCCGAAAGGCTTTTTTTCGCTGAAGAATGAAAGAAATTTTCAATTTCCGAAGCGATAGTTTCCGGTTCAGCCATTCTTCCCTGCCCGATAAGTCCGCTTGCCAGCTCGCCCGTTTCCGCAGGAATCACAAAATGTCCGAAATCTTCTGCCAGTTCCAGGTTTTGCTTTGTGGAAGAGTGCTGATACATATCCAAATCCATTGCTGGAGCAATGAAAACGGGGCATTTTGCCGACATATAAGTCGCAATCACCAGATTATCGCAAATTCCGTGAACCATTTTCGCAAGGGTATTTGCCGTACACGGCGCAACAATCATCACATCGGCCCAAAGCGCCATTTCCACATGGGAATTCCACGTTCCGTTCCGGTCGAAAAACTGGCTGTAAACAGGCTTCCCGGAAAGTGCAGAAAGCGTAACCGCAGAAACAAAATTTTCAGCATCAGGCGTGAGAAGCACCTGTACTTCCGCTCCTTTTTTGATGAAATCCCTCACCAGATAATTGATTTTGTAGGCGGCGATTCCGCCGGAAATCAGAATAAGGATTTTTTTTTCCGAAAGGCTCATTCTAAATTAATTTGCACGAATTTAGTTATTTTATTTTTACCATAAGACAACAATAGACTTTTTGTATGGGGCAAACTCACACTTTTTCGATGACTTTTAGCAGATACTCGTTGTCATAAGCGGCTTTGAGCCTTTTTTCTGAGCAGGATGTCTTCCAGCTTGTGAAGTTTGTTAATATCGCTTCTTGGGTCGGTTATTTGACCGAATATTGGCCCTAGTTTATTTGTCGCTTTCATAATAATACAAATATCTGATTATCAGATAAATATACTCATTTTTATCGAAATAAACAAAGAAAATATATCAAAATTTAAAAAAAACACTACTTTTTTGGCTCTTCGCCATTTTGTATGGAAAAAAAAATATCCATATTATTTTAAAATGACATTGGAAACGGAGGCGTTAAAAATTTTAAAGAATTTTCGTTAAAAAATTTCCACTGTTCGAGGGCGGGACAAA
>JASGDB010000017.1:0-19333 GCA_049841315.1 Bergeyella sp.
AATAAAATTTTCAGGGATTTTTCTTTTTCCCGTCCCTAAAGGGTGGAGAAATCCCTGAAAATTTCATCAAAATTATACCCTTTAGGGTTAGGGAAATTAATTTTGATGAAATTTAAACAGGCTCTTACATTGGTAGATTATTAAATTGGTAAATCAAAAAAAAATGAGTTTAGAAAATACCATCAACGAAGCGATAAAAACCGCAATGAAAGAGAAAGACAAAGTGGCTTTGGATTCTCTCCGTGCCGTGAAATCGCAGATTCTGCTGTTGAAAACGGAAGCAAAAGGAGCGGAAATTTCCGCAGAACAGGAAATTGCAATTTTGCAAAGAATGATAAAGCAGAGAAAAGATTCCTTTGAACAGTTCTCTGCGCAAGGCAGAAACGACCTTGCAGAAGTAGAAGAAGCACAGATGAAAGTCATCGAAAAATTTCTTCCCAAACAACTTTCGGCAGAGGAACTGGAAGCGGAAATCCAAAAAATTATTTCCGAAACCGGTGCAGAAAGTTTGAAAGATTTAGGGAAAGTAATGGGAACCGCTTCCAAAACACTGGCTGGAAAATCAGACGGAAAGAGCATATCCGAAATGGTGAAAAGGTTGCTTTCATAAAGCCCCCTATCCCCCAAAGGGGGAAAATCTCTAATAATTTAACGTAATAATTTAGCGTTGCTCCCCCTTTGGGGGACAGGGGGCAGATAAGGATATCCAACCTTTGCATATCGATTTGGAGAGTCCGGAACTGTTATGGTTTCGGGCTTTTTTATGCCAAAAGGTCATGATTGGTTTTTGGCATGGGATTGATAGAAGTTTTACTGCGGATTTATTTATAAATTTGCAGGAACTTTGAACATTTAATTTTAAACTTTAAACAAAAAAATATGTATCCACAAGAACTTGTAATGCCGATGAAGGCAGAACTTACAGATAAAGGTTTCCAAGACCTTACCACACTTGAAGCCGTAAATGATGCGCTGAAACAAAGCGGAACTACACTTTTGGTCATCAATTCCGTTTGCGGTTGCGCAGCAGGAGCGGCAAGACCGGGCGTTTTATACTCTCTGACAGGCGACAAAAAACCGGAACATCTGGTAACCGCTTTCGCTGGGTTTGATACGGAAGCCGTTGCAGAAGCCAGAAAATTGTTGGCACCGTTTCCGCCGAGCTCACCTTGTGTAGCACTTTTCAAAGACGGTGAGCTTGTTCACATGCTGGAAAGACACCACATAGAAGGAAATCCTGCAGGAGCGATTGCCGCTAATCTTCAGGCGGCTTACGACGAGTATTGCTAAGCAAGTATAAAGAAATTAAACAGCAAAAACCCTTTCAGAGTTTGAAACTCTGAAAGGGTTTTTTAAGAGCGTTGTTAGAGCTTGAAGCTCTAACTACGTTTTATTTCTTTGATGATATTATTCAACCGCCTAAACCTCATAGGTTTTAAAAACCTATGAGGTTTTCAAACTTTGAAAGGGGTTTTTGCTTTTTCAATCCTTGGAGTTTCAAAAACTTTCAAGGATTTTTTACAAATAAAACAAGTGGCAAAAACTTTGATTATTCACAATAAAATGTTAAAAATATCGTTTTTAACAAAAGTTTAATATTTTTATTCATATTTTATTGTGGTCGTGTTGTTAAAAGTAGTAATTTTAACATTTTAAAATCAAGAAGCAGATGAACAACAAATTCATTCCGATAATTTCTGTATTTATGACGATTTCCTTAATCGTCTTTGTTGCGTTGCAGTTTTATTGGCTGAAAAGGTATTATACCGCATTGGAGCAGGATTTTTCCAATAAAGTATATACTGCGCTGGAAAATTCCGTGAAGAAAATCAATGATATTGAGGCAGAGAAATACCTGAACGAAAATTATAAAAACTTCGGAAAAAGTGTTTTGGCAAACAACAGCCACCCGACACTCACCACAATTCAGCAGGTGGAAGATTCCGCCAGCCGGCGCTCCATTATGTATTCCAAAAACATTATCGCAAAAGAGCAGATTCCGATTTCGGGAAAAGGCGACAGCCTGGAGCGGGTGAAAATGTACACCGATGAAGCACTCATCAGGATTAAAAAAGACGAAAATACACCTCAGATTCTTACAGCAGAGCTTAGTCAATCCATTGAAAACGGGGAATTTACGATGAAAGAATTCGTAAAATTCATCGGAACAAACCGCCCGATTGAAAAAAGAGTGAACAGCAAAGTTTTGGATTCTGTTGTAGCTAAAGAATTGATTATGAATGGAATCGATACGAAATTCGGTTTCAGCGTGATTGATAAAAATAACAGGCAAACGAAGATTACCAACAGCATTTACAAAGAACAAAACCAGCTTGCCAATTACAGCTATCCGCTTTTTACCGACAACAAAGACCGTACGCTGTATTCGCTTTCGCTGGTGTTTCCGCGGAATGATTACTCGCTTGCGAAAAACAACCTGCCGATGCTTCTCGGAACGTTCATGTCGCTTCTTACGATTCTCGGCATTTACATCATTTCCATTAATTATATGATGAAGCAGAAAAAGATTTCGGACGTGAAAACCGATTTTATCAATAATATGTCGCACGAGTTTAAAACGCCGCTGGCAACGATTTCGGTGGCAACGGATTCTCTGGCAAACGATAAAATTTCCACGAACCCCGAAAAAGTAAAATATTATTCCAATCTCATCAAGCAGGAAAACCTAAGAATGAAAAAACAGGTGGAAAACGTTTTGAATATGAGTAAACTGGAACGCAATGAAATTCAGTTGTTCCTTAAGGAGATTAACGTCCGCGAACTCATCCAAAAAATCACCGAATCATTCAGCCTGATTGTTGCCCAAAGAAACGGAACGCTCACGCAGGAATTTACCGCAAATAAATTCAATTTTAAAGTAGATGAGTTCCATTTTTCCAATATGCTGGTCAATTTGTTGGACAATGCCAATAAATATTCGCCGGAAGCGCCGGAAATAAAAGTAACAACGAGAAATGAAGACCAATGGTATGTCATAGAAATTTCCGATAAGGGAATGGGAATGGAAGTGCAGAATAAAAATAAAATCTTTGAAAAATTCTTCCGCGAGGAAACCGGAAATATCCATAACGTAAAAGGGCAGGGACTCGGACTTTCCTACGTGAAAAAAATCGTGGAACTGCATAAAGGACAGATTCTGGTGGAATCCCAAAAAGGAAAAGGAAGCACGTTTACGGTGAAATTACCGATGTAGAAGAGCTAAGGAAAAAGGAAAAAAGAAACAAGAGGATGAAGTTATTAATACCAAAGTCCGAAAAACGATGGAACTATTCCCCTCCTTTGGAGGGGTGGCAAAATTTTCAAAAAGAAAATTTTGACGGGGTGGTTAAAACCAAACTATTTCAAATTTTATTAAACCACTTCAAACCTGAAACATTAAACTTGAAACAAAAAACAACAATATTATGAGCAACAGAATCTTATTAGTAGAAGATGACCAAAGTTTCGGCGCAGTGCTGAAAGATTATCTGACTATAAACAACTTCGAGGTTACGCTGGCAACCGACGGAGAGCAGGGACTGAAAGAATTTACCGAAAAAGATTTCGACATCTGTATTTTCGATGTGATGATGCCGAAAAAAGACGGATTCACATTGGCGGAAGACGTGAAAAAAATCGATAAAAACACGCCGATTATTTTTCTCACGGCAAGAAATATGCGTGAAGATATTCTGAAAGGCTATCAGCTCGGTGCGGATGATTATATCACCAAACCTTTTGATACGGAGCTTTTGCTGTACAAAATCAAAGCGATTCTTCAGCGGAGCACATCTCTGGAAGATGAGGAACAGGAGCAGTTCAAAATCAGCAATATTTATTTTGATTCCATGCTGAGACAGCTGAGATTAGGTGATAACGAGTATAAACTTTCCCCAAAAGAAAATGAATTGCTGAAATTACTCTGCCTGCACAGAAACGATTTTATGCCCCGCGACCTCGCACTGAGAAAAATCTGGAAAAAAGAAAATTATTTCACCGCAAGAAGTATGGATGTGTATATCGCTAAACTGCGTAAACTCCTGAAAGACGACGACGGACTGGAAATCATCAACGTTCACGGTGAAGGATTCCGGCTTTTGGTAAAGAATTAAATTCATAAAAAACTCCCTGAAAACACAATTTCAGGGAGTTTTTTTGTAAAATGCAATCAAAAAATTATTTCGCTTCAACACAGAAAACCCTGTACTGAACAGAAATTGCAGATTTGAAATATTCTCTTATTCTTTTCAGGTCGGGAGCGGCGCTTTCTTTCGTCAGATAGCTTCCTGCCAGAACTTTATAGTTTGGTCTCAGTGATGCATCGATTTCCACTTTTATATTCGGGAATCTTCTCCGGAAATACATACCCACTTCTTTCGCTTCCTCATTGCTTTTTACAACAGAAAGCTGGATTTTGTACCCCATAATTCTTGGATTCTGCCGGCAGATTTCCGCTTGAGATTTTGGTTTTTCCGGCACTCGTATTTTTGGGGTAGCAGGGATGCCTGTGTTCATGTCGGAACTTCTGTCGAAGGAGCCGGCACGAGAGCAACTTTCTTCTGCCTTTTCCATAATAGCATCAATTCTGGAATCCATGGAAATCGTAAGAGGAGTTCCGGAAATCGTATCGTTTTTCACAACTGTTTGAGCATCAATGCTGTTCATCAGCAATACCGAAAATACAAATAAAAACTTTGTGAATTTTCTCATTAATCAAAAATTTTAGCAAAAGTAAATAAATTAAAAATGATTCCCAATCTTCTTATTTAGAATTAGTACAAATTATAACAAAATAGCATTTTGAAATCTTCCAAACGCCGTTAAATTCTGTTAAAAGTTTTATTTTTGCCGAATTGAATGTACCACTCAAAATTTTACTAACCCAAGATTATATAAATGATTAGTTGGAGAAAGCATTACAAAAAGGGGCTGATTGCAATTAGTTTGTTGCTCTCAACCGGTGCTTCTGTGTATGCACAGGGTGATCCTGTGAAAGGACAGGAACTTTTTAAGGCAAACTGTACTGCCTGCCACGCATTGGACAAACAAGTTGTAGGCCCGGCTTTAGGTGGAGTTGTAGACCGTCTGAAAACCGAACAGAACCTGGATGAAGCATGGCTTCATAAGTGGATAAAGGACAACAAGGCGCTGAGAGCATCCGGAGACAAATACGCAAACGAAGTCTTTGAAAAATTCAACAAAACGGAAATGACCCAGTTTCCGGCGCTATCAGATGCGGATATCGACAATATTCTTGCCTATACTACCAATCCTCCTGCGGAAGTAGCAGCGGATGATACGGCAGCAGCAGATAGTCAGGCAGCATTGGCAGCAGCTGAGCAGGCGCGCCAAAACAGCATCAATTCAAAAATTATTCTGGTTTCCCTTATTTCCATAGGCTTACTGCTTCTTTGGTTATTGCTGAAATTAAGACAACTTGTTAAACTTAATCAAACAGATGAGCTTGCCGACCTTAATGCAACAAGAATCGGCTCATTCGCAGAGCTTTATAAAAAATACAGTTACGTAGGAAAAGGTCTTCTTGCAATTCTTGCCGTTTTAGCAGCTTACGGATTGTGGAATTCCCTGATGTGGATTGGGGTTTACAAAGGATATAAGCCGGAACAGCCTATTCATTTCTCTCACAAAATCCACGCAGGAGAAAATAAAATCGATTGTCAGGTTTGCCACTCCAGCGCGAAATATGGTAAAGTATCCGAAATTCCGTCCGTAAATGTTTGTATGAACTGCCACAGAATGATTTCTTCCTACAACGGAAAATATCTTGAGCCAGGAAAAGACAAAGATTTCTACACAGCGGAAATTCAGAAAATATATGACGCAGCAGGATGGGACCCGGCATCACAACAGTATACCGGAAAAACCAAACCGATTGAATGGGTGAGAATCCACAATATGCCGGATTTCGTATTTTTCAGTCACGCACAGCACGTTGTAGCGGGTGAAAAAGCGATTATCGCCTCACACAATAAAAAGAATCCGAACAATCAGATTGATGTAGTGTGTAAAGCATGCCACGGACAGGTAGATACCATGAATGTAGTGCAGATGGCGAACGACTTTACCATGGGATGGTGTATCGAATGTCACAGAACGACAGAGGTGGATATGAGCAACGGTTACAATCAGGCTTATTTCAAAGGTCTGCATGAAAAGCTGAAAAAACAGTATCCGAAATCCGAAGGTAAGATTACCGTAGATGCTATCGGAGGTCTTGAGTGTGGTAAATGTCACTATTAATTTAATAACGAAAAACAGAAGTATAAATGGCTTCAAACAAAATACAATTCAGAAGTATTCATGAACTTAAAGACCCGGCTTTGAACGGAAAGCTGGCTCAGAAAGAGTTTCAAAATGAAATTCCTGTAGATGAGTTTTTAAGCGATGATAAAACAAGTTCTTCCGGCACTTCCAGAAGGGACTTCCTGAAACTTTTAGGATTCTCTACTGCGGCGGTTACGCTGGCTGCCTGTGAAGCTCCTGTAATCAAAACGATTCCGTATGTTGTGAAACCTCACGACATCACTCCGGGACTTCCTAATTTTTACGCTTCTACTTATTTCGACGGATACGATTTTGCAAGCGTTCTCGTGAAAACCCGTGAAGGAAGACCCATCCGTATAGACCCTAACCATGCAGCAGGAAGCCTCGGCACTACCAATGCAAGAGCGCAGGCAAGCGTGCTTTCCCTGTACGACAACGATAAAGTAAAACAGCCGAAATTAGACGGAAAAGATGAAACTTTTGACAAAGTAGACGACTATGTTCTGAAAAGTCTTTCGGAAGCCAGCGCGGCAGGAAAGAAAATCGTTCTTCTTTCCCACTCGTTTGCGAGTCCTACTTTCAAAAAACTTTTCGCTGATTTCAAAGCAAAATATGCTACTGCCGAATTGGTAACTTATGATGCCTATCCTCATGCAGCGGCTCTTGAAGCGGCGGCGGAAGTATTCGGGCAGAGAGCATTGCCGGTTTACGACCTAAGCAATACTGAATTGGTAGTAAGTTTTCAAGCGGATTTCCTTGGTGATTATAATGGAGCAAGCCTGGAAGTATCTTATGCTGCTGCCAGAAAGCCGGGGCCGAACATGCTTCGCCACATTCAGGTGGAATCCAATATGAGCCTTACCGGAGCGAATGCGGACAGCCGTTATAAAATGAAGCCGAGCGCAGCGATGAAAACTCTTGTGGAAGTCTATAACGGACTGAACGGAGGGACTTCTGATAAAGTAGCTGCGGAAATCGTAAAAGAACTTCAGGCAAAAGGAAGCAAAGCAGTTGTTTTCGCAGACGGCTCAAAAGCGGCGTATGTTTTAGCACATTTAATCAACCAGAAGTTAGGTTCGGCAGCATTTACCGGAAAAGCCAATCTTCTTAAAGAATACGACCACGCCAGATATCAGGAATTCCTGAGCTGGATGAATGGCGGACAGGTAGGAGTTCTCATTACCAATAATGTTAACCCGATTTATTCTTCCAATAAAGGTGCGGCATTTGAGGAAGCTGTGAAAAAAGTTCCTCATGTGATTGCAACTATTGACAAGAAGAACGAAATGTACAAAGCGGCAAAAGCAGTGATTCCTTCAGCACACTGGCTGGAATCATGGGGAGATATTACTCCTGAAACCGGAGCTTATTCCCTGATGCAGCCGACCATCCAGAAAGTCTTCAAACCAAGACAGATTGAAGAATCTCTTTTAGTTTGGATTAATGGTAAAAACCACGCTGCCAATAACTATTACGAATATCTTAAAGCGAATGCGGTAACTCTATTGGGAGAAACTTCATTCAATAAAGCATTATACAATGGTTTCAACGCAGGAGGAAGTTCTCTTTCTTTGGCATATACCGGAGGAAATGCTGCACAGGCTGTTACAGAGCTTTCAGCTTTCAAACCCGCAGCATTTGAGTTGCAGCTCTATACCAAAACGGCTATCGGAGACGGTACCCAGTCCAATAACCCGTGGCTGATGGAATTACCTGACCCGATTACGAGATTGTCATGGGATAATTACCTTACCATTTCTCCGAAAGATGCTAAAGATTTAGGCATTGAAAACAAGCTGAACGCAAGAATGCAGCTCGACGGAGATATTGTAAACATTACCGTAAACGGAGTAACCATCAAAGATGTTCCGGTATTCATTCAGCCGGGGCAGGCAGAGGGTTCTGTAGGTCTTGCTTTAGGATATGGTAAGAAAAATTCCGGAAAAGTAGCCGAAACAGGTATCAATGCATATCCTTTATTTGATGGTTTCAATACTGTAGTTTCAGATATAAAAATTGAAAAAACAGGCGAAGAACACGAATTTGCAGGAATGCAGCTTCAGAATACTTTGATGGGACGTTATGAGATTGCAAAAGAAGTTCCTCTTGAAACATTCCTCACCGTTCCTTTCGATGATAAAGTGAAAGGATGGAACAAACCATTGGAATACCAAACCATTAACGGAAGTCTTCCGGGAAGAAAAATTGACCTTTGGGATTCTTTTGATGATACGGACGGGCCTCACTTCAATCTTTCCATCGACCTTAACTCCTGTACAGGATGCGGTGCATGTGTAATCGCTTGTCAGGCAGAAAACAACACAGCGGTGGTAGGAAAAGATGAGATCAGAATGTCGAGAGATATGTACTGGTTGAGAATCGACCGTTATTACAGCTCGAAAATTCCGGCAGAAATGGATAAGGACAAAGACGGAAAACTGTCTGTTCAGGAATCCCTTGATGCAGGACTGAACGTTCCGAATATGTATAAAGTGCTCATCGAGCCAAGCGAAAGCCCGGATGTAATCTTCCAGCCGGTAATGTGCCAGCACTGTAACCATGCACCTTGTGAAACCGTTTGTCCGGTTGCGGCAACTTCGCATGGAAAACAGGGGCAAAACCAGATGGCGTACAACAGATGTATCGGTACAAGATATTGTGCCAACAACTGTCCATACAAAGTAAGAAGATTCAACTGGTTCAACTATGCGCTAAATGATAAGTTCGATTACAATATGAACAACGACCTCGGAAGAATGGTTCTGAACCCTGATGTGGTAACCAGAACAAGAGGGGTAATGGAGAAGTGTTCATTGTGTATTCAGGAAACCCAGGCGGCAATTCTTACTGCTAAAAAAGAAGGAAGACCTGTTGCCGATGAGGAATTCCGGAAAGCCTGCGCATGTGCCGCCGCTTGTTCTACAGGAGCAATGCAGTTCGGAGATATGAATGACAAAGCATCCGAAGTAAGAAAACTGTACGGAAGCGACAGAAGATATTATCTGCTTGAGGAGATTGGAACCAAGCCAAACGTGTTCTATCACACCAAAGTAAGAAACAGAAAAGAATCAAACGTTTAAATAATAATAAGGTAAAAAATGTCACATTACGAAGCCCCGATTAGGGAACCTTTAATTATTGGTCACAAAACTTATCACGATATCACGGAAGATATCGCAAGACCTATTGAGGAAAGAGCGGGAAAATTATGGTGGATTTCTTTGTATGCCGCATTAGCTCTTTTCATATACGGATTTGGGTGTATTGCCTATACTATCGGAACCGGAATTGGAGCATGGGGACTCAACAGAACCATTAACTGGGGTTGGGATATTACCAACTTCGTGTGGTGGGTAGGTATCGGGCACGCAGGAACACTGATTTCCGCAGTATTGTTATTATTTAGACAGAGATGGAGAATGTCCGTAAACCGTTCCGCAGAAGCGATGACTATTTTTGCGGTAGTTCAGGCGGCGATTTTCCCTGTAATCCACATGGGTAGAGTATGGGTAGGATATTGGGTGTTCCCGCTTCCGAATCAGTTCGGTACACTTTGGACGAATTTTAACTCTCCGCTCCTCTGGGACGTATTTGCAATCTCTACGTATTTCTCCGTATCTACCGTTTTCTGGTTTATGGGGCTGATTCCGGACTTTGCAATGATTAGAGACCGTGCAAAAACACCATGGACGAAGAAAATTTATACCCTGCTTTCATTCGGATGGGGAGGAAAAGCAAAACACTGGCAGAGATTTGAAGAATTATCTTTGGTATTGGCAGGTTTGGCAACACCTCTTGTATTCTCGGTACACACTACCGTATCTTTTGACTTCTCCACATCGGTAATCAAAGGATGGCATTCTACCATTTATCCTCCGTACTTCGTTGCCGGAGCAATCTTCTCCGGATTCGCGATGGTACAGACGTTATTACTGGTAGCGAGAAAAGTATGTGATTTGGAAGACTATATCACCATGTACCACATCGAGATTATGAACATCGTAATCATCGTAACAGGCGGTATGGTAACCGTAGCGTATGCTACAGAATATTTCATTGCATGGTATTCCGGTTCAAGATTTGAAGACTTTACTTACCTTTCACCGGGTGCCGCAACAGGGCCTTACTGGTGGGCATTCTGGGCATTGATTATCTGTAACCTTGTAATCCCTGCATTATTCTGGTTCAAGAAAATCAGAACCAATATTATCGCAACATTTATCATTGCGTTAATCATCAATATCGGTATGTGGTTCGAGCGTTTCGACATTATTGTTATCAACCTTTCCAGAGATTATCTGCCGGGTTCATGGACGATGTTTAAGCCGACCATTATTGATGTAGGCGTATATCTTGGGACAATCGGATTCTTCTCCGTTTTATTCCTGTTATATGCAAGAACTTTCCCTGTAATTGCACAGGCGGAATTGAAATCTATTTTAAAAATTTCTGGTGAAACCTATAAAGCAAAAGAAGGAGATGAGCACCACTAAGATAGTATACGGAGTTTATGCCGACGACGATGAATTGATGTCCGGCGTTAAAGCCTTTACGGATAAAGGAATAACAATCAATGAAGTCTACACCCCTTTCCCGGTTCACGGGCTGGATAAGGCATTGGGACTGAAAAAAACAAGAATATCGGATGCAGCATGGTTTTATGCAGTGTACGGCCTCACGATTGGTGCTACCGTTACATGGTATACCATGAATCACGACTGGCCTCAGAATATCGGTGGTAAACCGGCTTTCGAGTGGAGCAGGAATATGCCTGCGTTCGTAGTTCCGATGTTTGAGCTGATGGTATTCTGTGCAGCGCACATGATGTCCCTTACCTTTTTGGCAAGAAATAAAATGTATCCCGGATGTCCGGCTCAGAATCCTGACCCGCGTACAACAGACGATAAATTCATGATGGAATTCGTAACGGAAGATGTGGAAACTGTAAAACAACTTCTGATAGATACAGGTGTTGAAGAAATAACCGTAAAAGATGCTTAATATGAAAAAGAATATTTTAAAAATTACGGCAGTCTTAGGATTAGCAACTATTTTGCTTAGCTCCTGCGGAAAGGGTAATCCGCCGTTGGTTTATTTCCCGGATATGTATTTTCCTGTAGCTTATGACCCATTGATGAAAGCGGAAGTTGCATACAGCAAGCATGATAATGAAATTCCATTGTTTGTAAATAATGACGGAGCAACAGGGCTTTCTCCTGTGGACGGAACTGTATCTCAGAATGCCGAAGGTCTTGTTGAGGTAAATTCCGGAGCGGCACTCACTCCAGACCAATACAATGCCGGTTATGAGGATTCAAAAGCAATAACTGTATCGCCTTTAGACCCTAAAAACGCAGCAAAAGACCTGGAAAGAGGAAAACTACTCTATGAAAGAACCTGCGCAGTATGTCACGGAACAGGAGGGGACGGACAAGGAAATATCGTTCAGAGTGGTGCATATTCGGGAGTTCCTAAATATGCAGACAGAGATATTACCATAGGTTCTGTACATTATGTGCTTTCCTACGGAAGAAATGCCATGGGTTCTTATGCCGGGCAGCTGAGACCGGCTGACAGATGGAGAGTGTCCATGTATGTCATGAATACGTTTAAAGGAGGAACTGTTCCGACAGCGGCAAAAACAGATTCAACAGCTACTAAATAATTAAAAGAAGAAAAGATGTATACTTTTTCACCTAAATTAAAATTAATATCAATCATACTCCTTGTATTGGGGCTGGTACTATTTGGTGCAGGTTACTTTATGAATCACAGCATTGACAAAGCTCAAGTAGAACACCTGATGGAAGCGGCACATGCCAACGGACATCATAATCCGTCTCACTCCAGCGAACTGGTAGGGCCTCGGGACCATGAAGCACATCTTCACCATGCGGAAACACAGGTACATAACCGTCCGCTGGCAGCGATTCATTCTGTAGCCGTTTTCTTCTTTGGAGTAAGTTGTGTGGTATTGTTCTTTTATTCGATTCAGCATGCGGCGCATGCAGGGTGGTCTATAATCGTTACCAGAGTAATGGAAGCCATTGCTTCGTATATCCCGGTCGGAGGAGTCATTGTTTTGATTATCGTTTTGCTGAACGCTACACATAACGGACATTTGTTCCACTGGATGGATGGAGACCTTACCAACCCAGATTCTGAAAATTTCGATGTTATCCTTTATGAAAAGAAAACATTCCTGAATGTTCCTTTCTACGTAATCAGAACACTAATCTACATCATCGGAGCATCTTTCTTTGCATGGAAACTTAAAGCGCAGTCTAAAAAAGTTGACCAAACCAAATCTCCGAGAGATTACCAGATACTTTACAGATGGGCAGTAGGATATATCGCCTTCTTTGGGTTTGCTTCTGCAGCATGGGCGTGGGACTGGCTGATGTCTATCGACCCTCACTGGTATTCCACGATGTATATTTGGTATTCTATGGTGAGCTGTCTTACAAGCGGTATTGCGGTAATCATCCTCGTGAGTGTTTATCTGAAGAAAAACGGATACCTTCCGCAGTTCAATGACAATCACCTTCACGATTTGGGTAAATTCCTTTTCGCAACATCCATGCTTTGGACGTATACCTGGTTTGCACAATTCATGCTGTACTGGTATGCGAATATCCCCGAAGAGGTCAATTATTTCTTCGGAAGATTCGAGTATTACGCTCCGACCTTCCTTCCGATGCTGATTCTGAACTTCCTTATTCCTTTGGCAGTAATGGTAAGTTCCAGCATTAAGAGAAATTATCTGGTGGTCTGCATCATGGCGGTAATCGTGATTTCCGGACATATTCTGGATTATTTCAATATGGTATTCCCGGGAACGGTTGGTCCTTACTGGAAATCCCCCGAAGTATTCCTTCTCTTTGCAGGTTCGGTTCTGTTCATCATCGGTCTCTTTACATTTGTTGTAATGTATGCCCTTTCCAAACTGAAACTTATTCCTGAAGGAAACCCGCTCGTTCACGAATCAAAAATTTACGAATATCCTTTCTAAAAAGGTATTTGCCTATAAATAAAAAGCTGTATGGAACAATTCATACAGCTTTTTTACATAAAAACGAATAATTCATCAAAAGGTCTTCATATTTTATTAAATTTGTAACAACGCAAACTAAGAAAATGAAAAAAACACATCTTTTATTATTCGCATTGCTTCTGCTTTTTGCTTCCTGCAAAAAAGATAAAGTAGACGCATCCAGTACCGGTGCTTTCCAGTCGAGTATCAACGATATGGCTTCCGGATTGACTACGATAAAACAGATTAAATTCAACGAAGCATTGTACATCCTCAAAACATTTGGTGTAGAGGCAGATGGCGATGCCAATGAACTTAAAGCTCTTGCAAAACTTCTCGAAGGTAAAAAAGTGCCTGAAATTTTTGCCCTTGCCGACCAGGTAGCGCAGAAAAACGGAATCGAATGGAGCAGTACAGGCTCGCCGTCTTTGGGAGAAATGAACATCTTTGATGAGATTACAGCCAAAGAAAGCAACCCAAACGATGTGAAAGCCAATTCCCTTTCCATTCTTACCAGAAATACAAGTGCCGACAGTATTTCGGGCGTAAAAGCAATCCAAATAATCCCGAGACTTGTTGACCGTTCCGATAATCCGATTATTTTTCAGGGTGCCGGTTTGGAAACAATCCTTGAAGTCCGCAGTAACGGCGTGAAGCTCCTTACCTCCAAAAACCTCATGCAGGATAATAATTTCAAAGGTTTTAATCTGAAATTCTCCTCACTACCTGCCGATAAAGTAACCGACAATAAAATAGACATTACCGTTACGGTGAAAACCACCGAAAAAACCTATAAAATGTCTAAAATAGGAATTGCCGTGAATCCGAAAGCATTGTATGTTCCAAAGCCGGAAACACCACAATCTGACATTGAAAATCCCGAAATGAAGGTTGATAATCCATCTGGAACTACAGAACCTGTAACGGGAACTTCTGCCCCGGCAGCAAAAGACCCGAAAACAACGGTAACAAAATTCCTCAATAACCTCAGTTCCAGAAATCTGAAAGACGCTTACGAATCATCCGCCAATCCGAATTGGGGCTCTTATGACAATTTCTCCAATCCCGTTTCAGGTTTCGGAGCGGTAAAAAGCCTCAGCGTGAAAAATATTTCCACGAAAAACACGTCCGACAATGCAGCAACAGTGAATGCAACGTATGATGTAACGGATAAAAACGGACAAACAACACCGCTTTCCGTAACTTTCGGGCTGAAAAACGTCAATGGTGAATGGAAAATTTCAAGCTACAAAATCAATCCTTAAATCATAATCTAATAAACCAAAGTAAACATGGCTTCCCCCGAATTAATCAAAAAATTAGAAGCAACCATCGAAAACATTCCTGATTTTCCGAAACCGGGAATTCAGTTCAAAGACATCACGCCGATTTTTCTCAATCCGAAGCTGTATGAAGAAGTGATTGCAGATTTGGCGGAGTTCAGCCGTGGAAAGATTGATGTAGTCTGCGGAATAGAAAGCAGAGGTTTTCTTTTCGGAATCGCAGTTGCGGTGGCGCTTGATGTTCCATTCATTCTTGTCCGTAAAAAAGGAAAACTACCGCCACCTTTCGTTTCCCAGCAGTATGAGCTGGAATACGGAACTTCCGAAATCGAAATGAAGGAAGGACAGATTAGGCACGGGCAAAGAGTGCTGATACACGACGACCTCTTAGCAACAGGCGGAACTACCGAAGCCGCCGCAAAGCTCATCGAAAAGCAGGGCGGAAAGGTTTCCCAGTTCAGTTTCCTGATAGGATTGGAATTTTTGAATGGTGAAGAAAAGCTGAAAAAATTCGGAGCGGAAGTGTATAGTATTTTGAAGTATTAACACACAATCCTTCCTTTCTCCTCAAGAATCTGAGCTGCATGTTCTTTCGTTTTCACTTTGTCGATGACCTGAATGCAGATTCCGTTTTCATCGAAAACAAAAGTCGTGCGAACGATTCCCATAAACTCTCTGCCCATAAATTTTTTCAGCTGCCAAACGCCGAATTTTTCACAAATTTCACGGTTTTCGTCGGCAATCAAATCGAAGGGCAGATTGTTTTTTTCGCTGAAATTTTTCTGGCGTTTTTCCGAATCGGCAGAGATTCCCAATAACTGAAAACCCTGTTTTTCCAAGACCGAAAAATGGTCTCGTAAATTACAGGCTTCCATTGTGCAACCCGGCGTTGATGCCTTTGGATAAAAGAAAACGATGAGTTTTTTGCCTTTAAAATTTTCGGAATTGATGGTTTTTCCGTTTTGGTTTGTTCCGATAAATTCGGGTAATCGGTCGCCGATTTTGAGCATAATTTTTGGTTTTGGTAAAGATAAAAATATCTTTTTTGAAAAAATCGTACATTTGTAATACAATCAAATCGTTATGGAAACAAAAGATAAAAAAGCAAAAAAAACCACAGAAAAAAAAGAACAGCAACCGAAGAAAAAATACTCTAAAACTTGGTTGGCAATGTTGGCAAACAAAGACAATCCGCCTGTTGAAATTGTGGACAGAAGAGCCGTTCTGAAATAGATATGCGATATTTGTTAGACACTAATATAGTCGTTTATGTCATATCCAACGACTATGAAATTTCCAATGACACACAGTCAATTCTGGAAGATTATTCCAGTTTGTTGTTTATGAGTTCTGTTTCTTTGATAGAATTGGCACAACTTTTCCGTATCGGGAAAATAAAAAGCAAAAAATACAAATCCTCCACCGAAATGACAAAAGCCATTGAAGAAGAATTTGGCATAAAAATTCTTCCCTTTGCGAAAGAACACGGCATTACTTTGACAAAATTAGACATCGCCGAAAATCACAACGACCCTTTTGACCACGCTATAATTTCTCACGCCATTACCGAAAAACTGACACTTGTTTCTTCCGACAAAAAATTCAAAGATTACACCTCGCAAGGATTGGAATTCGTTTATAACAAAAGGTAATTTTTGAAAATTTTATTTTCAAAAACCGTATAAAATATTTATATTTGTCCGTATAATAATTTTGAAATGGATACGAAACTGACTTTAAAATTAAACGAAAACGTTATTGAACGTGCCAAAAAATATACTTCAAACAAAAAATTGAGTTTGTCGAGATTGGTAGAAAATTACCTTGATTCTTTGACCCGGGAACAAACCGATGATTTTGAAATTTCTGCTTTCGTGAAAAGCATTTCCAGCGGAAAAAGCATTCCCCTTGATGACGAAAAACTGAAAAAAGAATATCACGATTTCCTTGACGAAAAATACAGATAAAAATGCAGAAGATATTTTTGGATACCAATATTGTGGTAGATTTTCTTGGCGAAAGAGAGCCTTTTTATAATGCTTCTGCAAAAATTCTGACCCTTGCCGATAAAAAGAAAATCAAAATTTTTACCTCGCCGGTTTCTGTTTCTACGGCTTTTTATCTTCTTTCAAAATATGAAAATCCTAAAACGGCGCTCGAAAAAATCAGGAAATTCAAATTGCTTTGTTCAATTTCCGTAATGGACGATGAGGTTGTGGAAAAAGCAATGAACGCCGGTTTCAAAGATTTTGAAGACGCAATGCAATATTTCAGTGCTATTGCAACAAATTGTGATAATATAATTACCCGCAACGAAAAAGATTTTAAAAACGCTCTGATTCCCGTAATGAACGCTGAAAGTTATCTGCAAACATTGAAGAAATAAACCCAAAATGACCAAAAAACAAAGAGCCGAAATCATCATCAAAGAATTGGAAAAACTTTATCCCGAAACGCCGATTCCGCTGGACCACAAAGATGCTTATACTTTAATGGTTGCCGTTGCGCTTTCTGCACAAACCACCGACAAAAAGGTCAACGAAATTACACCGAAACTTTTCGCAGTCGCCGATACTCCCGAAAAAATGGCAAAACTGAGCGTTGAAGAAATCAAAGAACTCATTAAAGAAATCGGACTTGCCAATTCCAAAGCCAAAAATCTGAAACGAATGGCAGAACAACTTTTGGAGCGACACAACGGAATCGTTCCGCAAACTTTTGAAGAGTTGGAAAATCTGGCAGGAGTTGGTCATAAAACGGCGAGTGTTGTGATGAGCCAAGCGTTTGGTTTTCCCGCATTTCCCGTAGATACGCACATTCACAGGCTGATGACACAATGGAAACTGACTTCGGGGAAAAACGTCGCCGAAACCGAAAAAGACGCAAAATCAATTTTTCCGAAAGAAACGTGGAACAAACTTCATCTTCAAATTATTTTCTACGGACGGGAATTTTCTCCGGCAAGAGGAAAAGGCGAAAAAGATTTTTTGACGAAAATGCTTTTTGAAAAATAAAAAAACCTCAGAGAAATCTGAGATTTTTGTGGGTACTGAAGGATTTTATATTTTCCTTGTTTCGCATTGATATTTAACATTTTACAGGTTTTTATGAGTCAGGGTAAGCCTGAAAGTATGCCTTTTGAATCATAATTTTCATTCCTGTATTATTAAAATGAGGCAATTAATTTTGCTAATTGCCTCAAAATTTGACTATATTTGAGGTGATTAAACTTTATAATTGCCTCATGACCTATAACTGGCAACTTCCCAACTGGGCTGATTTTACTTATGATGATTCTGTAATAGATTCATTAGTAATGGATTTTGCCCTTGAAACAGGAGAATTGAAAGGTCTGGTAGATTCTCTTCCTGAAGACACACAACAAGATACCATTATTCAGTTTATGATTTCAGAAGCTGTTAAAACTTCTGAAATTGAAGGAGAATTTTTCAGCAGGCAAGATATTATGTCTTCCATTAAAAGGCATTTGGGTCTTTCAAATACTGTCAATATCAGAGATAAAAAATCTCAGGGAGTTGCTTCTCTTATGGTGGAAGTAAGAAAGTCCTATCAGGAAAAACTTACAGAAAATTTAATTAAAAACTGGCATCATACCCTAATGAGCAGTAGTCCTTACATTAATGCAGGAACATACAGAACAGGGGAAGAGCCAATGCAGATTATTTCAGGTGCTTATGGAAAGGAAACTATTCATTATGAAGCACCCCCTTCTCATAAAGTTCCTAATGAAATGAGCAGCTTCATCAAATGGTATAATGATTTTGAGGTTTCTGCAACTAACATTAAGAATATCCTCATCAAAACTTCAATCTCTCATTTATATTTTGAAAGCATACACCCTTTTGAAGATGGAAATGGCAGAATTGGAAGAGCCATTGCAGAAAAATGCCTTTCTCAATCTCTGGGAAGACCTGTTTTAATGAGCCTTTCCAGCACCATTGAAAAAAACAAAAAGCATTATTACAATGCCCTTATGTCTGCCCAAAAATCATTGGATATTACCAACTGGATATTGTATTTTTCCTCTGTCATTCTGGAATCCCAAAAGAATGCAAAACAAACAATCCTGTTCACACTCAGCAAAGCCAAATTTATGGACAAGCATAAATCCCTGATGAATGAAAGACAGGTAAAAGCTGTCCTAAAAATGTTTGATTCGGGTGTTTCTGGTTTTGAGGGAGGAATGACTGCAAGAAAGTATGTATCTATTACAAAATCATCCAGAGCTACTGCTACAAGGGATTTACAAGACCTTACTGATAAAAAGGTTCTGCTTCAAAAGGGAGAAGGAAGGAATGTTAGTTATGAGTTGAATCTGGAAGAAAGGTAACCACAAAAAAACCTCAGATTTCTCTGAGGTTTTTCTTTACAAGTGTGGGTCCTGAGGGATTCGAACCCCCGACCCTCTGGGTGTAAACCAGATGCTCTGAACCAACTGAGCTAAGAACCCTTGTTTTTGGTTCGGCAAATATACAACGATTTTTTATTTCTGCAAATTTTTTTCTAAAAATTCTCAGGGCAAACTCACACTTTTTATTAAAAAAAGTGGTTCTTCGACAAAAACTGTGGATTTTAAAATTAACTTTTATCTATAATTCTAAATTTCTGTTCTTTTGTCTTGAAACAAAAGAACCAAAAGTTCAAGACTTGGAAACTCGGCTAAAATTTTAAACAATTTTCTAAAATTTCCAAAACTCGGGCGGAAACCTAA
>JASGDB010000018.1:0-3698 GCA_049841315.1 Bergeyella sp.
AATTTTCAGGGATTTTTCTTTTTCCCGTCCCTAAAGGGTGGAGAAATCCCTGAAAATTTCATCAAAATTATACCCTTTAGGGTTAGGGAAATTAATTTTGATGAAATTTAAACAGGCTCTAAACTCTTTCTTTTCTTTTTTTTATGGCTCTGATTTAATGCTTTGTAAAAACAATAGATTGATTTTAAACTAAAAAATCAAATCTTCACCTTATAAATATCCGACCGATTCCTGCGGATTCCTTCCACACAAAAGCCGTTTTCTTCCGGAATATTTTCTATTAAATCAAAATGCTCACAGTCTTTCGGAAGACCTGAAAAAACAAGTGTAAACCAATAATCTTTAAACGGAGGAACTGCCGTCCAATCCGGGAAAAAGCTGATGTTTTCGGCATGAATGAGCTTGCTTTTATGCCCGCTGTTCTGGTCGATGAGATATGTTGAACGCCAAACACGGATAAGATTCCCCCATGAAACTGTTGCCGGAAAACAGCAATGCACAATTACCTGTTTCTCCTCCTCAAATTTTTCCTGAAACGATTCCAGAATTTCCGGCGAGATTTTGGGCTTGGTTACGGTATCCATTTTTTTTCAGGAATGAAAACATCGTTATTAATACTCTAATTCCAGCTTTTCTTTGGTAAAATTTCGGATTTTTTCGGTAAGTTCCTTATTTTCTGAAAGTTTTTGTCCGTAAGCCGGAATCATCTCCAGAAGTTTGGCTTTCCATGCTCCGTTTACTTTTTCGGGGAAGCATTTTTCCAAGACATCAATCATTGCCGAAACCGATGTGGAAGCACCCGGCGAAGCTCCCAGCAAAGAAGCCAGAGTTCCGCTTTTATTAACGACCACTTCTGTCCCGAACTCCAATTTTCCGCCGTCTTTTTCATCTTTTTTAATTACCTGAACGCGTTGTCCTGCTACTTTCAGTTCCCAGTCCTCATCTTTTGCATCTTTGATAAAATCCCGCAGAGCCGACATTCGCTGAGATTTGTTCATCGTAACCTGCTGAATCAGATATTTCGTTAAAGGCAGATTGTGCCACCAAGCTCCGAAGAGCGAACGTATATTTTTAAAATTAATGCTTTCCGGCAAATCCAGATAGCTTCCTTCTTTCAAAAATTTGGTTGAAAATCCTGCAAACGGCCCGAAAAGCAAGGCTTTTTCTCCATCGATAATCCTCAAATCGAGATGAGGAACGGACATCGGCGGTGCACCCACAGTCGCCTGAGTATAGACTTTTGCAAAATGTTTTTCTACCAGCTCACGATTGTGAGTTACCAACCACTGACCGGAAACCGGAAAACCTCCGTATCCTTCGCTTTCAGCAATATCCGAGCTGTCCAGCAAAGGCAGTGAATATCCTCCTGCACCGATGAATACGAAATCTGCCGTAACTCTTTGTTTATGATTATCTATGCGGTCTTTCACTTCTATTTCCCACTTTCCGTCTCCTGCCGAATCGAGGTCTTTGGCTTCATGGTAAAGGAAAACTTCCACATTGGAATCTTCCGCGAGGAAACGCCCCATTTTTCGGGTTAATGTTCCGAAATTGACATCTGTTCCCAAATCCATTTTGGTAGCCGCCAGCACTTCATTTTCCTTTCTTTTGTGCATTACCAGAGGAATCCATTCTTCAAGCTGATGATGTTCCGCAGAAAACTGCATTCCCGAAAAAAGACAGGATTTGGAAAGTGCTTCGTACCTTTTTTTCAAGTATTCCGAGTCTTTTTTACCAAAAACCAAGCTCATGTGCGGACAGGAATTGATAAATTCTTTCGGGTTGCTGATATAGCCTTTGCTGATGAGATACGACCAAAACTGCTTGGAAACTTCAAACTGTTCGGCAATTTTTTCGGCTTTTGAAATATCGATGGAGCCGTCCGGTTTTTCCGGGGTATAATTCAGCTCACAAAACGCTGAATGTCCTGTTCCGGCATTATTCCAGGCAGCGGAGCTTTCTTTGGCAAATCTTCCCAAACGTTCAAAAACAGCAATATCCAAATCGGGTTCAAGCTCATGCAGAAGCGTTCCCAGCGTGGCACTCATGATTCCGCCTCCGATTAAAACCACGTCATAATGAGGCTTCGGAGTTCTTTTGGTTAAAAATTTCGGCATTAAAAAAGTTTAAGATTAAAGCAAATGTCGGAAATGTTCCCGAAAAATAAGGGAAATTTGTCTTAAAAAATTGTTAGGGACATAAAAAAAGCAACCCGAAAAGAGTTGCTTTATTTTGTAAAAACGAAAGGATTATTTTCTTAAACCCAATTCAGCGATAATCGCTCTGTATCTTGCGATATCTTTGTTTTTAAGGTAATCCAGAAGTCTTTTTCTTTTACCTACTAATTTCACAAGAGATTTTTCGGTTGCGTAATCTTTGTGGTTGGCTTTCAGGTGTCCTGAAAGGTGGTTGATTCTGTAAGTGAAAAGAGCAACCTGCCCTTCCGCACTACCTGTGTCTTGTGCAGATTTTCCGTGTTTTGCGAAGATTTCTGCTTTCTTTTCTGATGTTAAGTACATGCAAATATTATTTAATGATTATTATGTAACGAGGTGCAAAAGTACAACTATTTTCCGGAACAGCAAAACAATGATAAGTTTATGGTACGGATTTCAGTATTTTAAACGCAAAGGGAACACAAAGGATTTATTACAAACCAACTTGTTATTAAGGTCGCAAATCAAAGATTAACTTCGTTCAGTTCGAGCAAAGCTCTCGTGTCATCGATTCCTTTAAAAACAATAAAAATATTGAGATAAAGGCACTTCGCTCAGCAAAAGGTTCTGTTTTCTTTGCTAAGTTTACGCCATTGCGAACGTAAAAAATGTATTGTAAAAACATTTGTGTCCGTTGCGTTTAATTTTTTAAATGAGTAACAGATTGTTTGCATAACATTATATTGAAATCATCAATCGGAATAGATAGAAAAATGGTAAAATAAATTTTAAAATACCGTGCCGAGATTCGGGAAATGGAAGTATTTTTGCATCAGGAAAACACGATGAAGAAAACCTTAATTTTTGCCGGAGCAATGGCTTTGTTGTTCGTGGGAGTTCAAAAACTGAACGCTCAGAAGAAAGATGTTGTGAAGCCGTCGAAGATAAAGGAAGGAAAAACCCTCTATTTTAATCCCGAAGTGTTCCCGGATATTGAGGAAATCAAAGAGCCGACCAATCAGGCATTTTTCAGTATGGTTTCCGATAAAATCAAAGACAGCGACAGTAAAATGATTCGCGTTGATGCTCCTGTGGAATTTGACAGCATTGATTCCTCAACGATTGAGGAATACTGCCGGAATAACGGAGCGGATTTTGCCATTGTCCCGAAAGTGAAATATTTCAAAGTAGGGTTGGGGAAATATGTGTTTTCCAATCAGGTGGTGGTGAGCATGAAGCTGTTTGATTCCAAAGGAACGCTGATTACGGAAGCCGGCTACGACACTTACAGAAAAAATATGCGTCTTTTGGGCTCTGCCGAAAACTCCGTGAAAAAAGGAACGGACGGCGTGATGAAAAGAATTTTGAAAAATCTGCGGAGATTAAGGTTGGAGGAAGCGGATTTTTAGGGTAATTCCGTTATTTAATTTTTTTTCATGATGCTTCGTAGAAGCATTTCTGTTCATAGAAATTGTAGATATTCCCAAATATAAGCTCCGTTAGGAGCGACCTGCTCAATTTAACAGACCGCTCCTCCGGAGC
>JASGDB010000019.1:0-6286 GCA_049841315.1 Bergeyella sp.
ATTTTTTTAACTTTTAGTATATTGAATATTTACTTTGCAAACTTATCACATTCATTTTCTTTTTTGATTTCGGTCTTTCAGACCTCGTTTTTTTTCGTTTTTTTATAATTCATAAATTCATAGGGCTTTGCCCTATGCTATTGATTTCGCCACTTCGTGGCTCGTTATGATTTCTATCATTTTTTCATTTCATAGGGCTACGCTTTTGATGTCGCCACTTCGTGGCTTGTTCGTGGTTTTTTTCACAAATTAATCCCAAACATATTTTTCATCATATTCAACATTGTATTTTTTCAAAAAAGCCAAAAATTCCTCCTGAAATGTTTTCTTTTTGTGATGTTCCTCTTGATTTTCAATATATTTTTTCACGATTTCTATTTCTGTCGGATTTACCGAAAATGCTCCATAACCGTCCTGCCAATAGAAATTTTCAAACTCTTTGCCTTTTGTCTTAATCCATTTTGAGGAGTTTGATTTCACTTTTTCCAACAAATTCATTAACGCAATTTTCTTTGACAACAAACAAAGAATATGAACGTGGTCTTTGTATCCGCCAACCTTAATCGGGTTGCATTCCAAATTTTTACAGATTCCGCCCAAATAATTGAACAATTCTTCTTTTATAGAATCCGTGATTAAAGGCTCTCTGTGTTTGGTGCTGAAAACCAAATGAACGTAGATTTTGTTTAAAGATTGTCCCATAATTTTTTAGCGTTATTTCCTTGTTAAATTTTTAATTCATTTAATTTTTTTAATAATCCGATTTTTTCGGAGTGAGGTCTGAAAGACCTTAATCAATAGCATAGGGTGTAGCCCTATGAAAAAATATGCGATGCAATGCAGAGCCCTGAAAGGGCGACATCTTTTTTACAAATAGTTCAAACATTGAATCCGTATTGCATTTTATTTAATTATTGATTTCGGTCTTTCAGACCTCATCTCTCGTTACCCTATTATTTTCATAGGGCTACACCCTATGTTGTTGATTTCGCCACTTCGTGGCTTTTTAATTGGTAAATTAATACATTTTTATATTGTTACATTAACCTGTCGCGGTTTATAATCCTTTGCAATATCCGCAATCGCTTTGATGTGTTCCGGCGTTGTTCCGCAACAACCGCCGATAATGTTGATTAAACCTTTTTCCAGATATTCCCTTACCTGTTCCGCCATTTGTTCGGGTGTTTCGTCGTATTGCCCGAAAGCATTTGGTAAACCTGCATTCGGATAAGCGGAAACGGAAAACTCCGAATTATTGGACAAAGTTTCCAGATAAGGCGTGAGTTGTTTCGCTCCCAAAGCGCAGTTGAAACCGACACTCAGCAAATCCAAATGCGAAACGGAAATCAAAAATGCTTCCGCAGTTTGTCCGCTCAGAGTTCTTCCCGAAGCGTCCGTAATCGTTCCCGAAACCATAATCGGAATGCGGATTTTCCGTTCTTCCTGAATTTCATCAATCGCAAAAAGTGCGGCTTTCGCATTCAAAGTATCAAAAATGGTTTCCACCAGAAGAATATCCGAACCGCCGTCCAGAAGCGCTTCCGCCTGTTGTTTGTAGGCAATTCTCAGTTCATCGAAAGTGATTGCCCGAAATCCGGGGTCGTTTACATCGGGACTTAAACTTGCGGTTTTATTGGTTGGCCCGATTGAACCGGCAACGAAGCGTGGTTTTTCGGGATTTTTTGCCGTAAATTCATCGCAGACTTTTCTTGCGATTTTTGCGGATTCGTAATTCAGTTCATAGACCAAATTTTCCATTTTGTAATCCGCCATTGCAATGGTCGTTCCCGAAAAAGTATTGGTTTCGATGATGTCTGCTCCGGCTTCCAGATATTTTCTGTGGACTTCCTCGATTGCGTGAGGCTGTGTCAAAGAAAGCAAATCGTTGTTGCCTTTTACCGGAGATTCCCAATCTTTGAAACGTTCGCCCCGATAATCTTCTTCCTCGAATTTGTAGCGTTGAAGCATTGTTCCCATTGCTCCGTCAAGAATTAAAATTCTTTCGGAAAGGGATTTGTATAGTTGTTGTGAGTTTTTCATTTTATTTATAATCATTTATCAATTTCATCAATTCTGTGTTGAAATTCGAGCGGTCAATATTGACGAGTTTTTTAGTTGCATTGAAAAAGTTTTCCTCTCCGCTTCCGCAATTCAGCAATGTGATGATTCCGTCTGTTCCTTTTTTCCTTTCGATATCATCACAAATCAAACCTGCCAAAGTTGATTTCACGGAAACTTCATCTGCCAGTTCGTTTAAGATTTTTGGATTTTTGTCGAATAATTCAATCAAACTTGTTTCAGGATTCTGTTTCAGATAGTTTTTGAGTGAAGACACCAATTCTTTTTGGGTAATATTTTCGCCGTCCGATTTTGTCCAATATGCATTTCCCCAAATGTAAGCAACGCCTTCTTCCGCGTTTCTGTTCGGTTTGTTTTTGCGGATTTTTGCCGAATAATAATGAAAAAGGTCGTGTGAAAAATCCTCATTGTGCATTACTGAAAATATAGTTTTACCGTCCACTCCATAACCGTTTCTTGTTTTTCCGTTGGAAGCCAAATCGTAATCATAACCCAAAAGTTTGATAATATGCTGGTAATTTTCACACAAATAAAAGTCAAGTTTATCGGGTTGTAACTTTAATTTATTGGCAATTACGGTGTTTTTGAGATTGAATTGTTTTGCTCGTTTTGCATTGATTTCATCGGGAAAATGATAAGTAATATTACCAATGGTTTTTGATTTCCAATTTCTGGTAAGGTAAGACAACGGCAACGTGAACGTGATTTTATTGTTTTCAACATTTGCAGTGAGGCTGAATACAGTTTTCAGAACCGGCAGTTCATTTTGTTTTTCCCCGATATACGCAGCAGTAACAGTGTATTGATTTTTGGAAACGGGATAAATATTGATAATCTGACGTTTATAAAAATCAGTGATTTTATTTTCCGTATCATCTTCATTTCCTTTGAGATAGCCGAGTGTTGCAATGGTCAATTCCCGATTTTGAGAACCGATAAATGCAGTATCAATTTTTTCGTCCTCAATTTGAGAAAAAAGCGTTTCCAAAGATTGTATAATTTGCTTTTCGGTTTCCGCATTGTCAAAATTCAGATATTTCGGCTGATGCAGATTTTGTGCTGAAACCTGAAAAAACGGCAACAGAAAAAAGGATAGAACAACTATTAGAAATGATTTCATTTTCATATTTTAATTTTTACAAGTAAAATACTTAGATTCCTACGGAATGACAAAATTAACGCTTAATTTTTAGAGATTAGTATTAGAGATTTTCTCCCCTTTGGGACTAATTGCGAGAGCAATTTGCGGGCTTAACGCCTGTTTCAAATCCGCAATAATATCCTCAACATTTTCCAAACCAACCGAGCAACGAACCAAACCAGCGGTAATTCCGACTTCCAAACGTTCTTCTTCCGAAAGTTTGGAATGTGTTGTAGAAGCCGGATGCGTAACAATCGTTCTCGTATCGCCGAGATTGGCGGAAAGCGAACACATTTTTATTTTGTTGAGGAAATTCCGTCCGCCTTCGATGCCGCCTTTGATTTCAAAAGCGACGATATTTCCGCCGAATTTCATTTGTTTTTTGGCAATTTCGTAATTCGGATGCGATTTCAGGAACGGATATTTTACCAAAGATACATTCGGGTGTGTTTCCAGAAATTCGGCGACTTTCACGGCATTTTCGCAATGTTTTTCCACGCGGACAGCCAATGTTTCCAGACTTTTGCTCAAAACCCACGCATTGAAAGGCGAAATCGCAGGTCCCGTATTTCTAGAAAACAGATAAATCTCACGGATTAAATCCGCTTTTCCAACCGCGACACCGCCCAAAACACGCCCTTGTCCGTCAATCAGTTTCGTAGCGGAATGAACGACAATATCGGCTCCGTATTTTATCGGCTGTTGCAAATAGGGCGTTGCAAAACAGTTATCGACAATGAAAATCAGGTTGTGCTTCTTTGCAATTTTCCCGAAAAATTCCAAATCCAGAACTTCGATTGCCGGATTGGTCGGTGTTTCGAGGTAAAGGATTTTTGTATTGGGTTTGATATAATTCCCCACATTTTCGGCATCGTCCGCTTTGAAATACGTGGTTTCGATATTCCATTTCGGGAAATATTTCGTAAAAAGCGTATGCGTAGAACCGAAAACCGACTGGCAGCTCACGATATGGTCGCCGGAATTGAGCAATGCCGCAAACGTGGAATAAATCGCCGCCATTCCCGTCGCAAAGGCATATCCCGATTCCGCACCTTCCATTTGCGCGATTTTGTCTATAAATTCCGTAACGTTCGGGTTGCTGAAACGGCTGTAAAGATTTTTCTCTTTTTCCTCCGCAAAACTCGCACGCATATCTTCCGCATCTTCAAACACGAAACTTGATGTTAAATAGAGCGGCGTAGAATGTTCGTCAAACTGCGTTCTTTCGGTTTGAGAGCGGATTGCTAAGGTAGCCTCTCCCCAACCCTCTCCAAAGGAGAGGGAGTTTTGCAACGTTTTATTATTATCTGACATATTTTAGATTTTTTTATTTTTTTAAGTTTAGTATTAGAAGTTTTCTCCCCTTTGGGGGAAAGGGGGGCTATTTCGTTTCAGAAAGTCTCAAAATATCGCCGAAAACGCCTCGTGCAGTAACTTTTGCTCCTGCTCCTGCTCCCATAATTACGATGGGATTTTCGCCGTAACTTTCGGTATAAATTTCAAAAATAGAATCCGAACCTTTCAGTTGCCCCAATGCGGAATTGGCAGGAACGGAAACGAGTTTGACGTCCAATTCGCCTTTATCTTTGTTCAAATCGCCGTGCAAATCGCCAACGTAACGCAAAACGTAGTTCGGTTTTTGGTTTTCTTTGATTTTTTGATATTCCAAATCCAATTCTTCCAATCTCGAAATAAATTCGTTTTTATCGATTTTAAGAAGATTTTCAGGGACGAGATTTTGAACGTTAATATCTTCAAATTCATTGATTAAATCAAGTTCTCTTGCGAGAATCAGCAGTTTTCTTGCAACGTCATTTCCGCTCAAATCTTCTCTCGGGTCGGGTTCGGTAAAACCTTTTTCCATTGCTTCTTTTACGATTAAACTAAATTTTTCGTTTCGGAGCGAAAAATTATTGAAAACATAACTGAGTGTTCCCGAAAAAACGCCTTTGATTCTCGTGATATTTTCGCCGGAAAGATGAAGTAATTTAATCGTGTCAATCAAAGGCAAACCTGCACCGACATTGGTTTCGTAGAGATATTTTTTCTGATTTGAGCCGAGCAGTTTTCTGAAATTTCTATACTCGGAAATCGGCAAAGTATTGAAAATTTTGTTGGACGAAACAACATCAAAGCCATTTTCGACAAAAAGCGGATAATTTTTCACGAAGTCTTTACTCGCTGTGTTGTCCACCAAAATCAAGTTTTCCAACTGATGTTCTTTTGCAAAAGAAATCAATGTTTTAATGTCCGATTCGGTTTGCGAATAATTTATTTTTTGCCGCCAATCGCTGTGAAATCCATTTTTGTTCAATGCCATTTTTTTGGAATTGGAAACCGCTATGATTTTCAGTTCGAGGCGTTTTCGGTTCAGAATATCGTGCGCCGAATCGAGAATCTGCTCTATCAAAGTTCCGCCGACATTTCCGTGACCGATGAGCGCCAGATGAACGGTTTTCGGTTTTCCGAAAATTTCGGTTTCGATGATATTTTTCGCAAGCTCCGTCTGATTGGCGGTAACAACGATGTTCACTCTTCCCGCAGAAGCAATCTGATTGAGCAAAAGCGGAAACACTTTGTTGCGTTGAAGTTCGCCCAAAATCTTATTGTAATTATCCGAAACAAAACCGATAACCGTCAGATTTTCAATACTGTAAATATTGCTGACGTTTTTGTTTTTCCGTTCTTTTTCAAATTCTTTTTCCAAAAATTTTACGGCATTTTCGGCATCTTTATCATCGACCAAAACCGAAATTCCGTTTTCTATCGCTTGTTGGGAAATCACGCCAACGCTGATTCCGCCGCCGTTCAATGCCTGAAAAATCCGTGAATCGACACCAATCTGCCCGAGAAAATTTTTTCCCTCGAAATTGACAAGGGCTTTGTTTTTGTAAATATTGATGTTTTTATCTGTCATTTTTAATTTTTTTGATTTAACATTTCATTTCATAGGGTTTTACCCTATGCTATTGATTTTTTTCATAGGGTTTTACCCTATGCTATTGATTTTTTTCATAGGGTTTTACCCTATGCTATTGATTTTTTTCATAGGGTTTTACCCTATGC
>JASGDB010000020.1:0-17006 GCA_049841315.1 Bergeyella sp.
ACTTCCGGGATTTTGTCTCAGCAGATGGTGATTGCGGAAGGCGGTTTTAAATCGTATGTAGCTCCGTCTGTAAATCAGTGGATAGGCGCAGTGAATTTCGATTCCAAAATATGGAAATGGTTTCATGTGTACGCCGATGCCGGAATGTACAAAAATAAATCACGGAGCGCAGAATTCGTTTGGGACAGCGGAATTAAGTTTGCCGTAATTCCCGATTTTCTGGAGCTGTATTTTCCGGTACAGTCTTCGCTCGGTTTCGAGCCGTCTTTTAAGGATTACGGACGGAGAATCCGCTTTACGCTGGTGATGAACTTCGGGGCGGTAACGAATTATTTCAGGAGAGGTGTGTTCTAAGAGCCAAGGAAAAAGTAAAAAGAGACAAGTGGTGGGAGGTGCGAGTTACGAGGTTCGGGTTTCAGGGTACAGTCGTTCTATTGCTGCGCAAAGTCGGGAGATTTTGTGCAGAGGGGAACTATCCTTAACTTTTATAATAAATCAGTTCAATTCCTTCAATTTTTTTAAAGTCACTGTCTGCTGTAATGAGAGGAATTTCCATAAATATCGAAGTTGCAGATATAATACTGTCCGGCAACTTTTTTCCAAAATTTCTTCTTATTCTTATTGCTTCTGCTTTAATCTCCGAATTAATATTGATGATTTTACATTCGGAAAGAAATTGCTGAATATGTTTTTCTTCTTCATTACTCAATCCTTTAAAACTCAGTAACTCCATTTCTGTAATAAAAGAGACAAACATCTGTTTATCTTCCAAAAAATCTGCTAAAGTGGTATCGCCGTTCAGAAAATATAAAATAATATTGCTGTCGAGCAACAAATCAGTCCCATTCATCTCTCATCTTTTTTTGGATTGACAATGCGTCTTCTTTCAGCTTAATGACACCGCAATATTTATGAATATCTACTTTTTTACGCTTTCTGCTTTTAGTAAGCTTTTCCAGCATCTTTAGCATATTCTTTTTGTCGTCTCCTTTTTTTAATGTTGCAACCATTTTCCTAAGTTTTTATTTATCGAAGATACACTTTTTTTTTAAGAGACAAGAGACAAGGAAAAAGAGCCAAGTGTTGGGAGGTGCGAGTTACGGGATTCGGCATACAACAACCCATGAAAACCTCGTGCTTATAGGCTTTTATAAATATTTTAAAGCATGAAATTATCTAATGACCTCGCAAAAATTATCTTCGCAACTTTATTTTCAGATTCTTAATCATATCCTTCGTCATTTCCGAAATATCGAAATCATAGCTCAGTCCCCAGTCTTTTTTCGCAACGGAATCGTCAATGGAAGCCGGCCATGAATCTGCGATTGCCTGCCGGAAATCAGGTTTGTAGTCGATTTCAAAATCGGGAATTTCTTTTTTGATTTCTTCTGCCAGTTCTTTCGGAGTAAAGCTCATTCCACCGAGATTGTAAGAAGAATGTACGGTAAGGCTCTCTTTCGGAGCTTCCATGAGTTTGAGAGTGGCGTTAATGGCATCATCCATATAAAGCATCGGCATTGCCGTATTTTCGCTGATGAAACTCGTATATTTTCCCTCTTCTATCGCTTCGTAGAAAATTTCCACTGCATAATCCGTAGTTCCTCCGCCTGCGGGAGTTTTCCACGAAATCAGCCCCGGATAGCGGATACTACGTATATCTACACCGAATTTATTGGAATAATATTCACACCATTTTTCTCCGGCAAGTTTGGAAATTCCATAGACAGTCGTAGGATTCAGAACGACATCCTGTCCGACATTTTCTTTCGGGATTCCCGTCCCGAAAACCGCAATGGAAGACGGCCAGAAAATCTTCTGAATCAATCCTTCTTTTGCCATTTCGCAGAAATTGAGAAGCGGTTCCACATTCAGTTTCCATGCGAAAAGAGGCTGGCGTTCGGAAGTTCCCGAAAGCAGCGATGCCAAGTGATAAACCGTTGTAATGCCGTAATCCTGTATAATCTGCCGTACGAGCTGAGTATTGGTAACGTCCATTCTTTCATAAAATCCGGCGGAAGTCAAGGATTTATCCCAGCGATCGAGCCCGGATGCGATGATGTTTTCTTTACCGTGAATTTCAATGAGTCTGTTGGTGAGTTCGGTTCCGATTTGTCCGAGCGCTCCTGTTATGAGGATTTTTTCCGTGGAAGATTCCATTTTTTACAGTTATTGGATAAGGAGCAAATTTATAAATTTATAGGTGTTTCAGAAAACATTTATTTACTTTTGTATCATCCTGAGCAAAAATAAAATAGAACTGGACTAATTTTTTTAATCAAACATCTTCTGCTGTCTTGTTTGCCAGCTGTCCGCATGCCGCATCAATATCTCCTCCTCTGCTTCGGCGTACCACAATGGTAATTCCCGCTTTTTCCAGTTCGCGGACGTAGCGTTCTTCCGCTTCAATGCTTCGGTGGTCGAATTTTCCTTCGCCAATCGGATTGTACTGTATCAGATTTACTTTTGACGGCACTTGCCTGCAATATTTCATGAGTGCTTTAATGTCTTCATCACCGTCATTGATTCCTTTCCAGACGCAATATTCAAACGTAACGGCAGAACCTGTTTTTCTGTACCAATATTGCAGAGATTCCATGATTTCGGTAAGCGGAAATTTCTCCGAAAACGGCATGATTTCGTTTCTTTTATGCTCGATTGCTGAGTGGAGAGAAAGTGCGAGTTTCACTTTCAGTTCTTCATCGGCAAGCATTTTTATCATCTTCGGAATTCCCGATGTGGAAACGGTAATCCTGCGGGGCGACATTCCCAATCCTTCCGGTTTGGTGATTTTCCGAATGGCTTCCACAACATTTTTGTAGTTCATCATCGGCTCGCCCATTCCCATAAAGACAATGTTGGTCAATGGTCTGTCGAAATACAGCTTGCTCTGTCTGTCAATCAATGCTACTTGGTCAACAATTTCTGCCACTTCCAGATTGCGCATTCTTTTAAGCCTTGCCGTAGCACAAAATTCGCAGTTCAACGAACAGCCGACCTGAGACGAAACACAAGCCGTAGTGCGTGTTTCGGTAGGAATTAGGACGGATTCCACCATCAAGCCGTCGTGAAGTTTCACGCCGTTTTTAATCGTTCCGTCTTTGGATTTCTGCAACTGGTCAACTGCAATAGGATTGATGATAAAATCCCGTGAAAGATGTTCCCGCAGGTTTTTGGAAAGATTCGTCATTTCCTCAAAAGAATGGAGATTTTTACTCCAAAGCCAATCGTACACCTGCTTCGCACGAAAAGGCTTCTCGCCGATTGTTACAAAATAACCGGTAAGTTCTTCAAGGCTTAATGTTCGGATGTCTTTCATAATGTGTTAAGAGCCAAGGAAAAAGTAAAAAGAGCCAAGTGGCAATCAGCTATAAATTTTAGATTTTGGTATTATTGACTATTGCTCCAAAATATTTTTTAATTCTACACTTTACAATTCAACCGTCATTTCCCTCAATCTTTTTACACAGAACCTTCCTCCACTTGGCTCTTTTTACTTTTTCCTTGGTTCTTATAAAATTAGCATCGCGTCTCCGTAAGAATAGAATTTATATTTTTCCTTAATCGCTTCCTCGTAAGCACGCATAATGAAATCTTTATCTGCAAACGCAGCAATCATCATAATCAGCGTGGATTTCGGAGTGTGGAAATTGGTAATCATCGCATTTGCCACACCGAAGTCGTGCGGAGGATAGATGAATTTATTTGTCCAGCCCTGAAAAGGTCCGATTTTTTTGTTGGAAGAAACGGAAGTTTCCAATGCCCTCATCGTGGTCGTTCCTACGGCGCAGACTCTGCGTTTGTTGTCCACCGCTTTGTTGATGATATCTGCATTTTTCTGGTCGATAATCACTTCTTCGCTTTCCATTTTGTGTTTGGAAAGGTCTTCCACCTCAATCGGGTTGAATGTTCCCAAACCTACATGAAGCGTAATTTCCGCAAAATCGATACCTTTTATTTCCATTCTTTTCATCAGATGTTTGGAGAAATGCAGACCGGCTGTGGGTGCTGCTACTGCTCCTTCCACTTTTGCGTAAATGGTTTGATAACGTTCGGCATCTTCCGGTTCTACTTCTCTTTTGATGTATTTAGGAAGCGGAGTTTCGCCGAGTTCTTTCAGTCTTGCGCGGAATTCTTCATAGCTTCCGTCGTAAAGAAATCTCAGTGTTCTTCCTCTGGATGTCGTATTGTCGATAACTTCGGCTACCAGAGATTCATCTTCGGTGAAGAACAGTTTGTTTCCGATTCTGATTTTTCTCGCTGGGTCTACCAGAACGTCCCAGACTCTCGTTTCTTTATCGAGTTCTCTCAAAAGAAAAACTTCGATTTTAGCTCCGGTTTTCTCTTTGTTTCCGTATAGACGTGCCGGGAATACTTTGGTATTGTTAAAAATAAAAAGGTCTCCCTCATCGAAATACTCGATTACATCTTTGAAAAGGCGGTGTTCAATGGTCTGGTCTTTTCGGTTCAGTACCATTAATCTTGCTTCGTCTCTGTGTTCTGAAGGGTGTTCTGCCAGAAGTTCCGCAGGAAGGTCGAAATTGAAATCTGATGTTTTCATAAAATTTACGGATTTTACGTTTGTTAAAATTTAAGCCTGCAAATATACAACATTGAAACCCCGAAAGTCAACAGAAATGGGAAATAGTTTTGAAAAGAGCCAAAATACAAGAAAAAAGAGGTAAGTGCAAGCCGGAGAGAAGCAATCCTTAACAAAGAAATACTACCTTATCAGCAGATTTTTTCACTTCGTTTTCAATGATTTTGCCTGTGCCTACTCCTCTTCATACATAATTTCATCTCTCATTTTTTTCGTCAGAGAATTGAAAATCAACTCATAAGAATGGTCGATTAATTTCAGTATCAAATCTCTTTTCAAACCCTCACATACCACCGAATTCCAATGGGTTTTGTTCATGTGGTAAGCACCCGTAATCTGCGGAAATTCTTCGCGGAGTTCCCCGCTCCATTCGGGGTTGGTTTTTACATTAATGGTCAAAGGATATTTTTCCAAAGGCAGAAGCAGAAAAATTTTGTTTCCGGCTTTCAGCACCAATGTTTCGTTGTCAAAAGGAAAACTTTCGGTAACGCCTTTTTTGTCTAAGCAATATTTGCGGATTTCTTCGATTTCCATATTTCATTCAATTTTTTTGAATTAGGCCTATAATTACTATTTGTAAAACATCAATAGCCCATTTATAAAAGAGGCGATTACCAAAAGGTTTTAGCCAAAATTTAATTCCCCTTTTGATTAATCCGAGCAAATCGGGATTTGCAACAATACTCAAAAGCCAAATTCAATAATTTTTTTTAAAATCTTTCAGAGTTTTCTTCATTTCCGCTACATCGTGAACCCTGAAAATGCTCGCACCGTTTTTCAATAATTTCAGGTGAAGTTTTTGAGTTTCTTCATTAATATCGAGCGGAGATTTCCCCAAAGGTTTATAAATAAACGACTTCCGTGAAATCCCCGCCAAAACAGGTAATTTCCCGAAACCGATAAAAGAAAGTTCGTCAATCATTTGATGTTGCTGCTGCTCCGTTTTTCCAAAACCGAATCCGGGGTCGAGAATAATGTCTTTCACACCGAAATTGTTCAGTTCCTGCACTTTTTCGGAAAAATACCGGTTGAGTTCGAGGATGATATCGCCGTCAATATTTTTTTCGTGCATGGCTGAATATTCCGGATTGCAGTGCATCAGAATATACGGAAGTCCGGTTTCCGCAACGGTTGGGAACATTTTTTCATCAAACCGACCTCCGCTGATGTCATTTACCACATCAATTCCTTCATCGAAACCGAATTTCACCACTTCGGAATAAAAAGTATCGAGCGAAATCAATGCTTCGGGAAACTTTTTTTTAATCGTAGAAATCAGTGTTCCCAATCTTTCAATTTCCTCTTTTGCCGAAATTTTTTCTGCATGCGGGCGAGTGGACTGCGCACCGATGTCGATGAAATCTGCACCTTCGGAAAGCATTTTTTCCGTTTGTTTCAATGCATTTTTTTCGGAATTGAATTGTCCTCCATCCGAAAAGGAATCGGGAGTGATGTTCAGGATTCCCATTATTTTGGGCTGAGAAAGGTTGATTAATGCTCCACGACAGTTGATGAGTGATGAATTCATTCTGCAAAAATACTTAAAAAGTGTTTTGATTGAGTTTGAAATTGTTTGAAGTGGTTCGATTTTAACCACCCCGCCCTTCGGGCACCCCTCCAAAGGAGGGGAATATTCCCGTAATCTTCCCAACTTCTTTCTCCAAACGTCCAATCTCAAAATCTCATTTTCTCAAAGTTTCCTTGTCTCCCAAATACTTGGCTCTTTTCACTTTTTACTTGGCTCTTTTCTTCTGTCTGTCAACTCATATCCGCAGTTTTTTTGCTATCTTTGAAGTCGTTTTAAAGTTATGCAGAAAACATCAGAACAATTCGATTCGGTTATTCGTGTTTGCCGGGATTTATTCGTGAAAAAAAACTCTGATTACGGTGCCTCGTTCCGTGTTTTGAGAACACCTTCCGTAATTGACCAGATTTTTATTAAAGTTAAAAATCTTAGAAACTACCAAACAACGGGCGTTTCTAAAATCGGCGATACACCCGAAGATAATTTTATAGCCATTGTGAACTACTCTGTTATTGGTTTAATTCAGCTTGACAAGGGTTTTGCAGATGACTTTGATATGGAAGTTCCCGAAATTTTGGAATACTACGACCGATTTACAGCCGAAGCAAAAAGGCTGATGGAGGACAAAAATCACGATTATGGCGAAGCATGGCGGGAAATGTATATTTCGTCAATCACCGATATGATTTTCCAGAAAATACTGAGAGTAAAAAAAATTATTGAAAAAAACGAACAACTTTCGGTTTCCGAAGGAATTGATGCCAACTATTTCGATATGCTGAATTATGCGGTGTTTTGTTTAATTAAATTAAGAGATTAAAAGATTTAGAAATTAAGAAATTTGAAATTCAAACAAATTCAAACCATTTTCAAACTTTGAACTTTAAACCTTGAACCTAATGCTGAAAAGTATTTTAAGAATCATCATCGCTCTCATTTTTATCGCTTCCGGATTTGTAAAGGCTGTCGATGCGGTAGGATTTTCCTTTAAAATGGAAGAATATTTCTCTCCGTCGGTTTTCAATATGCCTTTTTTTGAAGGGATTGCGCTTCCGATTGCGGTTTTTGTTGTAGCATTGGAACTGGTTCTCGGGTTCCTGTTACTGCTGAATATCAGTGTGAAGAAAGTGCTTCTGGCACTCATTGCGCTGTGTGTATTCTTTGCTTTTCTTACTTTTTATTCCGCTTATTTTAATAAAGTAACCGACTGCGGATGTTTCGGCGATGCCATTAAATTTACGCCTTGGCAGAGTTTTTTCAAAGATATTATTCTCCTTTTCGGCTTGATAGTTCTGTGGTTTTTGTACCGTAAAGATTCCGGCTCTCAAAGCAATTTTATACAGAAAGCAGTTCTGGGAATTCTGATGATTGCCTCTGCTGTGGTCATTTTTATAGGAATTTCAAAAGAACCGGTGATTGATTTTCGTGATTACAAAATCGGAACAAACCTCAACTCAGAAAAAGAAAAAATAGCAAAAGACCCCGATGAATACAAAACATTCTACGTGCTGAAAAATAAAAAAACAGGCGAAGAAAAAGAAGTCAATCAGGATGTTTATGTAAATGATAAACAATATTGGCAAGACGGCACGCCGTGGGAAATTCAAAGCGATAAAATTATTTCTAAACTTGTAAAAGAAGGCTACTCTTCCGAAATCTCAAAATTCAAATTGGAAGATGCTGACGGCATTGAAATCACGGAAGAAGTTTTAAAAGCACCGAAAGCCGTTATTATTTTCTGCTACAATCCTCAAACCGCAGACAAAACTGTTCTGGGAAAAGCAGAAGCCAAAGCCGTTCAGGAAAAAGGAGCTTATGTTCTCGGAGTTTCACCCGACCTCAAAATTTTTAAAACCATTAAAACCGCTTCCATGGATGCCACACCTATAAAAACCATTGCCCGAAGCAATCCTTTCGTGCTGATTCTTGAAAACGGAAAAATCGAAGACAAAATACCTGCAAAAGATTTTATAAAAGAATAAACAACTTGAAACTTTAAACTTTAAACCTTAAACTTAGAACTTAGAACAAAAAAGAATATGCAAAAATCCAATAAACCCATTGCCGGCTATCATCTGCTGATGATTCTTTCGTCTGTTGACGGAGTTTTCGCCCCCGAAGAAGGCATGAAAATCAAAGAATATCTGGAAGAAGAATTTCCTTTCAGAATAAATCTCGACAACGAGCTGGACATCATCGCCAACCTGAATCCCGAAGACTGGAAAGACCATTTTGAATTTCACGCAAGATGTTTTATGGAAGATTCCACAGAGGAAGAAAGAGAACGCTTCATCAAATTCGCCAAATCGCTGATTAAAGCAGATAATGAGGTAACGGAAGACGAATACCGTTTTTATAAATTACTGAAAAAACTTTGGAGCTGATAAGTGGAAGACTTGGAGTGTGGGAGATTTGGAGACTTTGAGTGTGAGAGAAAATACGAATTTAAAGCACCCCGTGAAAAAATTCAAAGAATTTTTGACACCTCTCCAAAGGAGGGAAATAACTCGCACCCCGAATCAAGCGAAGCGTATCTTGACCGAAGGGAAAAACCTCATATCCCGAAACATTATTAAACAATAAATCTTTTAACAATGAGAAAAAATATCGTAGCAGGAAACTGGAAGATGAACAAAACCTATCCTGAAGCCATAGAACTGATGAACCAGCTGTTGGATTACAAAAAAAACAACGCCGTCAACTGCGAAGTGTACATCGCACCGCCGTTCCTTTACCTTACCAAAGCAAAAGAAATTTTTGCCAACGGTGAAGTCGGAGTTTACGGTCAGGACATGAGCGAACACAAAAGCGGAGCATATACCGGAGAACTTTCCGTGGATATGTACTCTTCTATCGGAATCAGCGGAAGCATCATCGCGCACTCTGAAAGAAGACAATACCACGGAGAAACCGATGCTCACGCTCAGGTGAAAATCAAAGCTCTTTTGGATGCCGGACTTACGCCGATTTACTGCAACGGGGAAACTTTGGAACAGAGAAAAGCCGGACAGCATTTCGAGGTGGTGAAAAACCAGACAGAAACCGCTCTTGCCGGACTTACCGGAGAAGAAGTGAAAAAAGTGGTTATCGCTTACGAACCCGTTTGGGCAATCGGAACAGGCGAAACGGCAACTCCTGAACAGGCTCAGGAAATCCATGCCTATATCCGCAGCATCATTGCTGAAAAACACGGAAAAGAAGTTGCTGATGAAGTTTCTATTCTTTACGGAGGTTCAGTGAAGCCTGATAATGCAAAAGAGATTTTTGCAAAACCGGATATTGACGGCGGATTAATCGGCGGAGCTTCTTTGAAAATTGAGGATTTTTCTAAAATTATTGAGGGGTTTAACTCATAATTCACTGAAAACCTTATAATAAATCCTTCAAGATTTTGAAAACCTTGAAGGATTATTACTATTTTTATTAATTCTTCTTCTCCAAAACTTCATCCACCATTCCGAATTCTTTCGCTTCGGAAGAAGTCATCCAGTAATCGCGGTCGGAAGATTTTTCTACCCATTCGTAGGTTTGTCCGGAATGTTGGGCGATAATATCGTACAATTCTTTTTTCAGTTTCAGCATTTCGCGGAGGTTGATTTCCATATCGGAAGCCACACCTTGTGCTCCTCCGCTTGGTTGGTGAATCATCACTCTGGAATGTTTCAGAGCGGAACGTTTCCCTTTTTCACCTGCCACCAAAAGAACTGCTCCCATAGAAGCTGCCATTCCCGTACAAATTGTCGCTACATCGGGTTTGATAATCTGCATTGTGTCATAAATTCCCAAACCTGCATACACGCTCCCGCCTGGAGAATTGATATAAATCTGAATGTCTTTCGACGGGTCAGAGCTTTCCAGAAACAGAAGTTGTGCGGTTACGATATTCGCCACCTGATCGTCAATTCCTGTTCCGAGGAAAATAATCCTGTCCATCATCAAACGCGAAAAAACGTCCATTTGTGCCACGTTCATTCTTCGTTCTTCCATAATGTAAGGCGTTAAGTTGGTCGGGTTGAAAGTTCCCATATACTGGTCAGTCGCAAGACCGCTGTTTCCCAAATGTTTTACAGAGAAGTCTCTGAAATCTTTTTTAATATCCATAATTTTTATTTCTAATTTGAAGTTGTTTGATTTTGTTTGAATGTTTGATTTTGTTTTACTAATAGTATTCCAAATTGATGTGAAGACATTTTGGCAGGAATAAATTGAATCTTGCTTATAATTCCAATACATTCAGTTTTAGATTTTCAATTTTTTGAAAACCTTTATCTGCTGTCAGAAGCGGAATTTCATATAAAATAGAGGTTGCAGCGATTAAAGCATCAGGGATTTTTATTGCATATTTTTGTTTGAGTTCAATGGTTTTTATTTTCACTTTATCCGTGAAAGGCAATATCAAACAATCACGGAGCAGATTTTCAATGATTTCTACTTCTTGTTTTGCAATATCCTTTTTTCCCAGCAGTTCAATTTCAGAAATCACCGAAACGGCAAATGTATGTTTGCTGATTTCCTGAATCTGCGGCAGGTCTTCTAAAATATACAAGAGAATATTAGTGTCGGCTAAAAAATTAATCCCATTCATCACGAACCGCTTTTTGATACGCCAAACCGTCTATTCCCCGTTTTAGCTTTCCTAAATGTGAAGCGAGAGTTTTGGGTTTTGATATTTTTTCTTTTTTTTCGGAAATCAGATGCCATAATTTTTTAATCATATTTTCATCCGTTTCATCAAGGATATAGCGAACCAAATCTGCTTTTGTGGTATTTAATTCTGTTGTGTTCATCTGTTTTGCTTTTATTGTAAAACGTATATTCGTTTTACTGAAACTAAATTAAATAAAAATTATGGAATTGGAAAATGTATTTCTCTCAACTTAAAAGACGCTCTTAATCATTTACCCAAAAACTATTAGATTTTCACACAATCCTGTGCAGTTCATTATCAATCTCTTTCCGAAGCTCGTTCAGATGAATGATTTTCAGATAGTTTTCGGAATTGTCTTCGTCTTTCTGTATATTGTCCCGCAGGTCTTCAATCAGTTTCACAATAAATTCCCTTTTGTGGCGGATGATGACATCGCTCACAATTTTCGATACAACATCGGATTCCTTGCTGAAATAAATATTGTGCTTTTCCCAATTGCTGGTTTCGTACGGCTCTACAAAAGCATCCGCAACTTTCCCCGAAACATCTTCGTCCATTAATTTAAGGAAAAAATTTCCGGTTCGCAGTTCGTTTTCTGCCATTCCCGATCGTATTTCCTCCACGATTTTTTTGCTGACCGGCGATTGGATTTCATAATCATCTTCCCCGAAATGCCCGATAATTTCTTCAATCACCGTAATTTTATACGGCTGGTTTTCGGCATCTGTTCTGTCAATAACATTATCACCGTATTTCAGCATCATTTCCACTAATTTTTCCTCCAAAACCAAAAGCGGATTCACAGACAAAGTCGGTTCAGAAATAGGAACGATTTCTAATTTTGTGTTAGAGTTATCCTGATTCTTTTTTCGTTGCTGTTCCTTTTCATTCTCCAACTTCTTTATTTGGCGCAAAATTTCTAACTCATTAAGAAGGCTTTTTTCTGAGATATTGAATTCTTTCTGAATTTCTGTAAAATAAATTTCCTTTCTTAATTCAGTATAATATGATAATGATCTTGCAATGTCTCTAATTGCTTCTGCTTTTTTTATAGGATCATTTTGTGCTTCGTTTAAAAGAATCTCTGCTTTGAATAAAACAAAATCTTTCGCTTCTTTCTGAATGAAATTTTCCACATATTCCTGCGGATGTTTCCGTGCAAAAGAATCGGGGTCATCGCCGTCTGGAAACAATAAAACACGGATGTTCATTCCTTCGGAAAGAAGCATATCGATACTCCGGAAACTGGCTTTAATTCCCGCCGTATCGCCGTCGAAAAGAATGGTTACATTTTCGGTAAGCCGCTTTATCAGTTTAATTTGTTCCACCGTCAAAGCTGTTCCCGAACTTGCCACCACATTTTCAATTCCGCTCTGATGAAGCGAAACCACATCCATATAACCTTCCACTAAAAGACAGAGATTGTTTCTGGAAATCGCCTGCTTGCTTTGGTTCAAACCATACAGAACACTCGATTTATGGTAAATTTCCGTTTCGGGAGAATTGAGGTATTTTGCGGTTTTTACGTTATTTTTCAGAATTCTCGCTCCGAAACCCAGCACTCTTCCCGAAAAACTGTGAATCGGGAAAACCACTCTTTCACGAAAACGGTCGATTCCGTTCGGTGAATTTTCAGGGAAAATGGAAAGTCCCGATTTTTCGAGAATTTCTTTGGAATAACCTTTCTCCAAAGCATATTCCGTAAAAGCGTTTTTCTTTTCGGGAGAATAGCCTAACTGGAATTTTCGGATGATTTCATCTTTCAGTTCCCGTTCTTTAAAATAGGAAAGTCCAATCATTTTTCCCTCTTCGGAGTTCCATAAATTTTCCTGAAAAAAATCGTTCGCAATTTCGTGGATTTTATACAAAATATCCCTTTCAGTCTGCGATTGTTTTTCTTCTTCGGAAAGTTCTCGCGAATCTTCCTCGATTTCGATTCCGTATTTTTTGGCAGCGTGTCGAAGTGCTTCCGGGTAGGTGAAATTTTCAATTTCCATTAAAAAAGAAATCGCTGTTCCGCCTTTTCCGGTAGAGAAATCTTTCCAAATCTGTTTGCTTGGCGATACCACAAAACTCGGTGTTTTTTCCTCACGAAACGGACTCAGACCTTTCAGATTCGCTCCGGCACGTTTCAGTTGGACATATTCACCGATAATTTCTTCCACCCGAATTGTGGAAAAAATTTTGTCTATGGTCTGTTTGGAAATCATAGTGTAAAAATAGTGAATAGTTTGCTTTTTGAAAGAATAACTTTTCTTTCATTTACAAAATCATTTTTAACAGATTGATTATCTGTTCTTTTATCAAAAGAGATTACTTTCCCTGTTCGGGGATTTTTTTTGCGCTGATGTCTCCGCTGTTGTTGTAAAAAGTGTATTCGGAGAAATCGTCTTTGGCATCCATTCCGTTGGCACCGATTAATGTAGAACCGTCTTTGTCCGTTACGAAAACGGTATCCGTGGTGTAAATTTTTCTTTTAATCTGGTCCCAGAAAACAGTCTGCATCGCGAAAATCTGACCTTCATTGGTTCGGATAACGACATTGCCTTTGGCTTCGTAGAATTTCTTTTTTTCGTTGATTCTGGCGTATTTTGCTTTTATCGTTCCTGGGGTTTCCGGTTTTTTTTTGTCAAAAAATTGAATGTCAATTCCCCGTTTTGCCACGACATAAGGAGAATCCACGTATTCATATTTTTCGATAAGGGGAGCTTTGGCACGCAGTTTTACAAAACCGGAATCACGCTGAACGATGCTCGCATTGTTGATAATTTGCGAGGGAAAGTTCATGTTTTTGTCTTTGTTCACCTTCGTTATATCTTCTTCGCAGGAAGTCAGCGCAAAAAATACAGCACATCCCGAAAGGACTGCTGTATTTTTAGATTGTATTTTCCGAAGAAGATTCATGACCACATTAAAAAATTTATATTTTAAACCACCCCGTCAAATCCGCTGCGGCGGATTCGCCACCCCTCCAAAGGAGGGGAATGGGATTAATCGTAAAGTGCTTTCTGGAACCACTTGTCTGCAAAATTGATTCCGATACGGAAATTCACGAAAGTCTGATTCACGAGGTTGTTTTCCAGCGTTCCTCTTTTCCCGACTTCCACACCGAAATCAATTCCTGTCAGGCGTCCGGCGCTTCTGTTCTGGAACGGAAATGTTGCTCCGCCAGTTACGGCAAAACGGTTGATGTCTTTTCCGTTCAGGTTCAGATTTCCTTTTTCGTAATAGGCTCCGTAACGGTAAATAACTCTTGAAAAATAACTTCTGAAGTTGTTGATATTCGGAATAAACCAGCCTCCTGCGGAGATTTTATAGGAATTTTCATAAGAGAAAGGCTGTCCGAGGAACTGTATGGTTTCTCCTTTTTTCAAATCGAGCTGTGAGCCTACAAACCATTTCAAATCTCTCCCGTATCCTGCACCGAATGAGGTTTCAAGAGGAACGAGCTGTTTGTCCGTACTTTTATCTTCATCGATAATGGATTGTTGCTGTTTTTCTCCGGATACATTATAATAATAGGTACTGTTGGTGTAAAACGTTTCCATATTTCCGGTATTTCCGAAGCTGTAAGTTGCACCAAGTGTCAGTTTTCTGTCTGTTCCGAATTTTTTCTGATAAGTTGTTCCTGCCGTGAAATTAAAAGTTTTCACTTTATTTCTGGTTTCGTAACCGTTGATAAGCTCTGAATTGCTGGAAGTCAGTTCATCAATATCATAGAGATTTCCGAAGATGAAATTACTTCTCAAACCGAGCGCAAATTCCGGAAAAATCTGATAAGAAACAGCTGCCTGAACGGTATTAAGAGTTCCTTCTCCGTGAAAATAATTGGCTTTTACAGGTTGGTCTTCATCCGCCTGCTCGGTAACCATAATCGAATATTTTTTGGAGCTGTACGGCTGGTATCCCATTCCGAATTTCACTTTTTTTGAAATAGGAAAAGCGATGCTGATGTTGGAAATATAGTTGGAGTTCTTTGTGGTATTGATGTTGTTGTAATCGGATTTGAAGAAATTATTTTCGTTGGTAACTTCAAATTTTACGCTTGTTAGCTCTAAATTGGTATTGGCAGCGGGGTTTCTGAAATTGAACGAGTTGTTAAAATCAGAAATATAAGCTGTCGTTATTCCTCCCATTGCATTGGTGTCTGCTGTATTGTCGAACTTCACATCTCCAATTCCGAAAGCGGCATAAGGCGAGTTACCGATTGTCTGCGCATAGGAAATCACCCCAGCAGAAATGAACGACAAAACCAAAAATTTCTTCATTCTTTAATTTTAAATAATGCGCAAATATCTTAATAATTAATGAAATGTGAAAGTTAAAGTTTGTTAAGTAGAAAGGTGCTTTGATTGGTTTTGATTTATTGCCTTTCATCTATATTCTTTCATTTTGATTATTCAGAAAATCACTCCACACCCACGGAATCATCACCACGTCCGTCGGCTACGGCGTGAATCGTTCCGTTTTCGTTGATGAGAATGAGCTCTGTTCTGCCAATCTGCGGTATTTTTTCGATTTTGTAATTCATTTTTTCCAGTTCGGAAATGGTCGTTTCAGGAAAGCCTTTTTCTACCGATATTTTTTCGGGAAGCCACTGATGATGAAACTTCGGAGCGTTTACCGACATATTGGCATTTAATTTAAAATCCACCACATTCACAATCGACTGATACACCGAAGTCGGAATCGTTGTTCCGCCCGGAGTGCCGACTACCATGAAAGGTTTTCCGTTTTTCAGGACAATCGTAGGTGTCATGGAGCTGAGCATTCTTTTTCCCGGCTGAATGGAATTGGCTTCACCGCCCACTGCTCCGAACATATTCGGGACTCCGGGCTTTACAGAGAAATCATCCATTTCATTATTGAGGAAAAATCCCGCACCGGAAACCACGACTTTACTGCCGTACAATCCGTTAAGCGTAGTTGTTACGGAAGCTGTATTTCCGTCTTTATCAATCACCGAAATATGCGTTGTTTCAGTACTTTCCTGATTGGGATTGATGATTTTCCCAACTTCCGAACTTGCCGTTGCTTTCTGCGGATTGTAGGATTTCCAGCGGTTTCTGAGGTATTCTTCAGACATCAGCATATCGGTTTTATCATTGATGAAATCGGGGTCGCCCATATATTCTGCACGGTCGGCAAAGGCTCTCCGCTCTGCCTCCACCATAATCTGGACGGCTTTTGCGGAATTGTGTTGATATTTTTCCAGATTTTCAAAAGCGGACATTTTTAGCATTTGAGCAAGAAGAATTCCTCCGCTCGACGGCAAAGGCATCGAAACTACCGTATTTCCTTTATAATCGAAAACGATTGGTTTTCTTTCAGCAGGCTTATAATTTTTGAGGTCTGAAAGTGTGATGATTCCGTTTCCTCGTTTCATTTCTGCGGTCAAAAGTTCTGCGGTTTTTCCTTCGTAAAAACCTTTCATTCCCTCTTTCTGAATACGTTTTAATGTTTCGGCAAGTTCTTTCTGAATCAAAAGGTCTCCGGATTTCCATTCTTCATTTTTCACAAAAGCAATGGATGACGAATTGTGCTGAAGAAATTCTTTTTTATGAACATTTAATAGTTTCGCTTCCTTTTCGGTTATGGCAAATCCCTGTTCTGCCAGCTCAACCGCAGGCTGAATCAAATCTTTCATCGGAAGCCTGCAATATTTGAGTGTTGCAAAAAATCCCGCAACCGACCCCGGAATTCCGACCGCAAGTCTCCCGTTTTGGGAAAGATTGGTGTCGGCTTTTCCATTTTTATCGAGATACATATCGCGTGAGGACTTTTCGGGAGCGGTTTCCCGGTAATCAATCGTGAATTTTTCTCCGTTGTTTTTTACGCCAACCAAGAAACCTCCGCCGCCGATATTTCCTGCCTGCGGATACACTACTGCAAGCGCATACTGTGTGGCAATCACAGCATCATAGGCATTTCCGCCCATTTTAAGGATTTTTGCTCCGGCTTCACTTGCCAGAGGATGGGCGGAAACCACCACGCCTTTATTCTGTACGCTGACTTCCTTTACAATATTGAAATCTTTAAACTGAGGAAACACCGCACCCGAAATCAAAATCAGGGAAAGAAGAACTATTTTTTTCATTGTTTTTAAATTATTGGTTCTTCGACAAAAACTGTGGATTTTAAAATTAACTTTTATCTATAATTCTAAATTTCTGTTCTTTTGTCTTGAAACAAAAGAACCAAAAGTTCAAGACTTGGAAACTCGGCTAAAATTTTAA
>JASGDB010000021.1:0-11836 GCA_049841315.1 Bergeyella sp.
CAGATTGCAGACAGAGCCACGAAGTGGCGACATCAATAGCATTGGGTGAAGCCCAATGAATGTAAAAAAACAGATTGAAGACAAAGCCACGAAGTGGCGACATCAATAGCATTGGGTGAAGCCCAATGAACAAAAAAATAAGATTGCAGACAAAGCCACGAAGTGGCGACATCAATAGCATTGGGTAAAGCCCAATGAACAAAAAAATAGGATTGCAGACAGAGCCACGAAGTGGCGACATCAATAGCATTGGGTGAAGCCCAATGAATGTAAAAAAACAGATTGAAGACAAAGCCACGAAGTGGCGATATCAAAAGCATTGGGAGCCCAATGAACAAAAAAATAAGATTGCAGACAGAGCCACGAAGTGGCGACATCAATAGCATTGGGTAAAGCCCAATGAATGTAAAGTTCAATATCAATAACCACAGGTGCCGCCTTTGGAAAAAGAAAAAATGTTTTTAGAATTAAAAAATACCACAATCGGCTATCAATCTCCGTTAATTTCAGAGATAAATACCTCTTTGGAATTAGGCGAAATCTGTCTGCTCATCGGCAACAACGGAGTCGGGAAAACCACTTTGATTAAAAGTATTCTCAACCAGATTCCGGTTTTGAACGGTGAAATTATTTTAAACGGAAAAAATATCAGAAAACTTTCTGTAAAAGAAATTGCCGGGCAAATCTCTATTGTTTTTTCAAAATCACAAATTCCGCAAAACTATACTACAACCGATTTGATTTCTTTGGGAAAATATATTCATTATCCTTATTATTTTGAGCTTTCGGAGCAGGATAAAAACGAAATCGACAACATTATTGAAGAACTCGGACTTCAGCAATATAAAGACGTACAACTTTCTCAACTTTCGGACGGAAATCTTCAAAAAACCTTTATCGGAAGAGCGATTGCGCAGAATTCGCCTTTCATTATTCTCGACGAACCGACCACACACTTGGATGAAGAAAATAAAATCACTATACTACAACTTCTGCGAAAATTAGCAAAAGAACAAAACAAACTCATCTTATTTTCTTCCCACGACTGGCGATTAGCAAAAGAATTTTCAGACAAAATTTGGTACATTAAAAACGAAAAACTTTATTCCGGAATTACCGAAGATGTTCTGCTCCAACATCCCGAACTGGTTCAGCCGAAACTTTTTCATCTGGACGGAAATTTTGTTCCGCCCACCATTTCCGCACCGGATTTTCAGGCGGAAATGCTCTACTCTTTTCTGCAAAAAAATCACAGAAAAAATCTTTCTTCTTTTGAATTTCAGTTTACAGACCGAAAATGGAACATAAAAAATGATGATAAAAATCATATTTTCCAAAATTTCCATGAAATCTCACAATTCCTCAAAAACCACGATTAATTCAGATTTTTTTCAGGTAAAAAATAATATTATGCATGCATAGTATTATGCAATTCATATTAATTAATACATTGATATTCAATATATTAGTAATATTTAACGGATAAAAAGTATTATGCATGCATAATATTATTATATTTGGAATGACATCAATATCTGTTAAAAAAATGAGCAGACTTACCAAAGAAAAAGTAGAAAACATCGACCTGATTTTGAAACAAACTTGGATTGCCGTTCAGAAAATGTATTCTGATATGGCCTCGGAATACGATTCTACCGCAGTTCAGGCTTTGACGCTTTTAAAAATAGACCCGAAAGAAGGAACGAGAAGCACCAATCTCGGCCCGAAAATGGCGATTGAGCCGACTTCCTTAACCCGAATCATCAAACTTCTGGAAGATAACGGCTATATTTATAAGGAAAAAACCACCGTCGATAAACGTGAAGTCATCATCAAACTCACGGAAAAAGGACTGAACTACCGAAACATTTCCAAAGATACCGTCGTGAATTTCAACAAAAAAGTAATGGAAAGAATTCCGCAGGAAAAACTGGAAACATTCAAAGAAGTGATGACGGAAATTATGAAAATCTCGCAGGAACTGAATAAAAAAATTAAATAGAAAACAGTTAAACGCAATGTTCGCAAAGAGTTTTTTAAATGATTGAAAATATTTTTCGTCCGCAAAGGCTGAACTACGTTCGTAAACTTTCAGTTTATGTTCAGCAACGGTTTAAAGTTTTTTTCTTCGCTAAGTGAAACGCCTTTGCGAACCTTAAAAATAAAGCGATTAGTAGTAAAAAAAATCTTTGCGGACTTTGCGTTAAAAACAAAAATTATTACAAAAAATAAATAGAAATATAATGAAAAGACGAATCAAACACGTTACCGTTCTCGGTTCAGGAATTATGGGAAGCGGAATTGCAGCACACTTTGCCAATATCGGTGTGGAAGTTCTTCTCCTCGACATCGTTCCTTTTGAACTCACGGAAGCGGAACAGAAAAAAGGCTTGACCAAAGATGACAAAGCAGTTCGCAACAGAATTGCTACGGAAAATTTAGCCAAACTTCAGAAAGCAAGTCCGGCTCTGCTCTATTCCACGAAATTTGCGGACAGAATTAAGGTCGGAAACTTCGATGACGATATGCCGAAAATCAAAAATACGGACTGGATTATCGAAGTGGTTGTCGAAAGATTGGACATCAAAAAATCCGTTTACGAAAAAATCGAACAATTCCGAAAAGCGGGAACTTTGGTTTCTTCCAACACTTCGGGAATTCCGATTAACCTTTTGACAGAGGGACGAAGCGAAGATTTTAAACATTATTTTGCGGGAACGCATTTCTTCAATCCGGTGCGTTATTTACCGCTTCTGGAAATCATTCCGACCAAAGACACGCTTCCTGAAATCGTGGATTTCTATATGAATTACGGAGCGAAATTTTTGGGAAAAACAACGGTTTTAGCGAAAGATACACCTGCGTTTATCGCCAACAGAATCGGGGTTTTCGGAATTATGAATATTTTCCACACGATTCAGAAATTGGGACTGAACATTTCGGATATTGATAAATTGACAGGTCCTGTAATCGGTCGTCCGAAATCCGCAACATTCAGAACAGCCGATGTTGTCGGTCTGGATACGCTCGTTCACGTTGCAAACGGTGTTCGCGAAAGCGGTGCAGAACAGGAAATGTTCAAAAATCAGTTTGAAATGCCGAACTACATCGACTTTTTAATGAAGAATAATTTCTTAGGTTCAAAATCGGGACAAGGTTTCTTTAAAAAAGTAAAAAACGAAGACGGAAAATCCGAAATTTTAAGATTAAACCTCGACACCTTAGAATACGAACCGCAGGGAAAAGTGGCATTTCCGACTCTGGAACTCACGAAAACCATTGACAAACCGATTGACCGTTTCAAAATTTTAATCGGAGGAAAAGACAAAGCCGGAGAATTTTACAGACTTTCTCTCGGAGCAATGTTCGCCTACGTTTCGCACAAAGTTCCTGAAATTTCCGATGAAGTTTACAAAATCGACGATGCGATGAAAGCCGGTTTCGGCTGGGAAAACGGGCCGTTTGAAATCTGGGACGCTGTCGGAGTTCAGAAAGGCGTGGAACTCGCCAAAGAAGCCGGTTACGAAGTTTCCGACTGGGCAAAATCCCTTGCCGAAAAAGGCGAAACTTTCTATAAAGTAAATGATGACGGTCAAAGCATTTTCTACGATAAAAATTCAGGGAATTACGACCGGATTCCGGGACAGGACGCATTTATTATTTTAGATAATATCAGAAAAAATAAAACGCTTTGGAGCAATTCCGGTTCGGCAATTCAGGATTTGGGCGACGGAATCATCAATTTTGAAATCCGTTCCAAAATGAATTCTCTCGGCGGAGAAGTTCTGGACGGACTGAACAGAGCCATTGATTTAGCCGAAAAAGAATACGACGGACTCGTTGTCGGAAATCAGGGAGCGAATTTCTCTGTCGGAGCGAATCTCGCAATGATTCTGATGATGGCGGTTGAACAAGATTGGGACGATTTGAATATGGCGATTGCCTATTTCCAAAACTCGATGATGAGAGTGCGTTATTCGTCTGTTCCGGTTGTGGTTGCACCTCACGGAATGACTTTGGGAGGCGGCTGCGAAATGACGCTTCACGCAGACAGAGTGGTTGCCGCAGCGGAAACCTATATCGGATTGGTGGAACTCGGAGTCGGCGTGATTCCGGGAGGAGGCGGAACGAAAGAATTTACGCTGAGAACCTGCAAGGATTTCGTAAAAGACGACGTAAAAACCAACAGACTGCGTGACGCTTTTATGAATATCGCAATGGCAAAAGTCGCCACTTCTGCACACGAAGCCTACGATATGGGAATTCTGGAACACGGAAAAGACATCGTTGTTGTAGATAAAAAACGCCAGATTGCCGAAGCCAAAAAAGTCGCAAAACTCCTTGCAGAACAAGGTTACACCCAACCAATCGAACAAAAAGTAACCGTTCTCGGAAAAGATGCTCTCGGAATGTTCCTCGTTGGAACTGACCAAATGCTTGCCGGAAATTATATTTCAGAATACGACAAAAAAATCGCCGATAAATTAGCCAACGTAATGGTAGGCGGAAATCTTTCCGAACCGACTTTGGTTTCCGAAAGGTATTTGCTGAATCTGGAAAGGGAAACGTTTCTGCAATTATGTGGGGAAAGAAAAACGTTGGAACGTATTCAGTATATGTTGCAGAACGGGAAACCTTTGAGGAATTAAAGGGAAGCTCCGTAGGAGCGAACTGTTAATAGAATGATATAAAAATGTTCAACGAGCCTCGTAGAGGCGACCTGTTAAAAAAAAAAATAATTATGGCAAATACCTACACCCAAATTTACATTCAGATTGTTTTTGCCGTTAAGGGAAGACAAAACCTGATTTCAAAAGAAAATCGGGAGGAACTCCATAAATTTATTACAGGGATTGTTTCCAACAGAGGTCAAAAATTATTTGCAATTTTTGCGATGCCCGACCACGTTCATATTCTTGTAAGTATGAGTCCGAATGTTTCGATTTCGGATTTGGTAAGGGATATTAAAGCAGGTTCGTCAAAATTCATTAATGATAAAAAATGGATAAACGGAAAATTCAATTGGCAGGAAGGTTACGGAGCATTTTCATATTCTAAAAGCGGTGTGGACAATGTCGTAAAATATATTCTGAATCAGGAAGAACACCACAAAAAGAAAACATTTAAAGAAGAATATTTAGAATTTTTGAAAAAATTTGAAATCGAATATGATTCAGAATATTTATTTGAATGGATTGAAAATGATTAACAGGTCGCTCCTACGGAGCTCCCCCAGAAACAACCCCAAAATCTATTAACAGTTTACCTCTACGAGGTAAAAAATTAAAAAAGACATTAATAATAAAGCCTCGTAGAGGCGACCTGCTAATAGAACCACGAGGTAAAAATTAAAAAACATTAATAATAAAGCCTCGTAGAGGCGACCCGCTAATAGAACAAATGAATATATTTCAATTTAGCTCCGTAGGAGCTACCCTAATTAATAATAATTAAAAAACAAAAAATTATGACAAAGACAGCATACATAATCAAAGGATACAGAACTGCCGTAGGAAAAGCACCGAAAGGCAGTTTAAGGTTCACTAGACCGGACGAACTCGCGGCAAAAGTAATCGAAAAACTGATGGCTGATGTTCCGCAACTGGACAAAGACAGAATCGACGATTTAATTGTCGGAAACGCAATGCCCGAAGCCGAACAAGGCTTAAATGTCGCACGTTTGATTTCCTTAATGGGACTGAACACCGACAAAGTTCCGGGCGTTACCATTAACCGATATTGTGCTTCCGGTTCGGAAGCGATTGCGATTGCTACGGCGAAAATCCAGTCCGGAATGGCGGATTGCATTATTGCGGGCGGAACGGAATCGATGTCTTATATTCCGATGGGCGGTTACAAACCCGTTCCCGATTCCAATATCGCCAAATCCAACCCTGATTATTATTGGGGAATGGGCTACACTGCGGAAGCCGTTGCGAAAGAATACAACATTTCCCGCGATGCACAGGACGAATTTGCTTTTCATTCGCATCAAAAAGCGTTGAAAGCACTTTCGGAAGGGAAATTTGCCAATCAAATCGTTCCGGTTCCGGTGGAATATAATTTCATTGATGAAAACCAGAAATTGCAGACCAAAAAATTTGATTTTTCGGTAGATGAAGGTCCCCGAAAAGACACTTCCCTCGAAGGTCTGGCAAAACTGAAACCCGTTTTCGCACAAGGCGGAAGCGTAACGGCAGGAAATTCCTCGCAGATGAGCGACGGAGCGGCTTTCGTAATCGTGATGAGCGAAGAAATGGTAAAAGAATTAGGTTTACAGCCCGAAGCAAGATTGGTTTCTTACGCTGCGGCAGGTTTAGAACCGCGAATTATGGGAATGGGACCTGTTTACGCCGTTCCGAAAGCGTTGAAACAAGCCGGACTCCAATTAAACGACATCGAACTGATTGAACTGAACGAAGCCTTTGCTTCCCAATCCGTTGCCGTAATGAATGAACTGGGCATCAATCCCGAAATCACGAATGTAAACGGCGGTGCGATTGCTTTGGGACACCCTCTCGGCTGCACCGGAGCGAAACTTGCGGTTCAGTTGTTCGACGAAATGAGAAGACGCGGAAACAAATACGGAATGGTAACAATGTGCGTCGGAACGGGACAAGGAGCCGCGGCGGTTTATGAATTGTTATAAATTACGTAGAGACGGATAATTATCCGTCTCTACGTTTGGGAATAATTTATTTTTTGACAGAAGCAGCAATTATTTGCGGACTTGTCTACATTGAACTTAAAGTTGCGACAGAGATTACAAAAAAGTAAAAACTGAAAACCTTGTCAAGGTTCAAAACCTTGACAAGGTTGGTAGAAACGGATAATTAATTATCAAACAAATTATGAACAGCGAAATTCTACTATACCAAAATCAGCAGGGAAACATCAAAATAGATGTCCGCTTGGAAGAAGAAACGGTTTGGCTTACGCAATCTCAGATATGCGAACTGTTTCAAAAATCGAAAGCCACTATCAGCGAACATATTAAAAATGTGTTTGAGGAAGGAGAATTAAATGAAAATTCAGTTGTTCGGAAATTCCGAACAACTGCAAATGACGGCAAAAATTATGAAACAAATTATTACAACCTCGATGTCATTATTTCCGTTGGTTATCGTGTGAAATCCGTGCAGGGAACGCAATTTAGAATTTGGGCAACACAACGGCTTCGGGAATATATCGTAAAAGGTTTTGCCTTGAATGACGACCGTTTCAAAACAGGCAATTCGATGAATTATTTTACCGAATTGCAGGAACGCATTCGTGAAATCCGTTTGTCGGAGCGGTTTTTTTATCAGAAAATCAAAGATATTTATACCACAAGTATCGATTACAATCCGAAAGATGAAAAAACCCAATTATTTTTCAAAACCGTTCAGAACAAATTGCTTTGGGCAATCAGCAGTCAGACAGCTTCGGAACTGGTTTATCGCAGAGCAGATGCCAATTTGCCTTTGGTCGGAATGCAATCTTTTGACAAAAATAATACAGCAATAAAAAAATCCGATGTAAGCATTGCAAAAAATTATCTGAACGAAGACGAAATGCGTTTGCTCGGGCTTTTGGTGGAACAATATCTCGCTTTTGCCGAAACAATGGCACAACAGCAAACTCCGATGTATATGAAAGACTGGATACAGCGGTTAGATGCCATTTTGCAGTTGAACGGTCGGGAATTGCTCACTCACGCCGGAAAAATAAGCCACGAAATGGCAGTAGAAAAATCAGAAAAAGAATTGGAAAAATACCAGATTACACAAAAAGCAATTGAAAAAGAGCAGAGTTTGAAGGAACTGGAACAGGATATTGAGAAACTGAAAAAGTAAAGAAAAACAACGATAATGAAAGTTTTAATCATCGTTACAAGCGTTTCGGCGTATGAAAACAAGAATCTGAAAACAGGTTTATGGCTGAGCGAATTGACGCACCTTTATCATCTTGCCAAAGAACAAGGTTATGAAGTAACAATCGCAAGTCCGAAAGGCGGAAATACACCGATTGACCCTGAAAGTCTGAAACCAATGGTTTTGGATAAAATAACCAAAGAATATTGGGAAAACAGTTCGTTCAAAGATTTGCTGAAACATACGAAAAGTTTAAATGAAGTTGCAGGACAGCAGTTCGATTGTGTGTATTTGGCAGGCGGACACGGAACGATGTATGATTTTCCGAATGATGAAACTTTGCAGAACATTATCAGAGAACATTACGAAAACAAAAAAATCGTTTCGGCGGTTTGTCACGGAGTCGGCGGATTGCTGAACGTCAAATTATCAAACGGAGAATATTTAATTAAAGATAAAACAGTTACAGGTTTTAACTGGTTTGAAGAAACTTTAGCAAGACGAAAAAAGGAAGTTCCGTTCAACCTCGAAGCCGAACTGAAAAAAAGAACTTCAAAATATCGGAAAGCATTGATACCTATGACTTCAAAAGTCGTAGTGGACGAAAATTTAATTACAGGGCAAAATCCTTTCAGTTCAAAAGAAATTGCGAAAGTGGTAATGGAACAACTTGGAAAATAATCTATTAATCCAAAAAATATGAGTCAAAACGAAATTTTTGAAATTAGCCACACATTCAGAACCGATATAAAAACCGCTTTTGAAATGTGGACAAATCCCGACCGTTTTGCAAGTTGGTTAGGTCCGGACGGAGCAGAAATGACATTTCTGACTGCAAATGTTGTGGAAAACGGAACTTCTCTTTGGACAATGACAACCAATGACGGAATGACAAAATTCGGGCAAATCAATTTCAAAACTATCAAACCGAATCATCTTTTAGTTTATATTCAAAATTTTTGTGATAAAGACGGTAATTTCATCAAAGCACCGTTTTCAGACACTTATCCCGATTATTTACTGACAACGATAAATTTTTCGGAAGAAGAAAACGCAACAAAAGTAAACGTAAAATGGGAAATTTTTGGAAATGCAACAGCAGAAGAAAAACAAACTTTCGCAGAAATGAAAGAGATAATGAAAATCGGCTGGACGGCTTCATTTCAAAAACTGGATACATTACTTCTTAAAATATAAAAAAAACAATGAAAGAAACCGAAAAACATAATGAACGTATTGCGAAAATGACATTTGCTTCCGTTTATCCGCATTATGTAACAAAAGTGCAGACGAAAGGCAGAACCATTGAAGAATTACACGAAGTTATTGAGTGGCTGACAGGCTTTGACAACAAGAAATTGCAGGAACTCATTGATGAAAAAGTTACGTTTGAAACATTTTTTGAAAGAGCAAAGTTAAACCCAAATGCAAAATTGATAACAGGCGTAATTTGCGGTTACAGAATTGAAGAAATTGAAAATCCTTTGACAAAACAGGCAAGATATTTAGACAAATTAATAGACGAATTGGCAAAAGGCAAAAAAATGGAGAAAATTTTAAGACAATAAAATAAACCACGAAAAACACCAAAATCACGAAAAATTTCAACACATTATTTTTGTGTATTTCGTGCCTTTCGTGGTTAAAAAATGAATATCCTAAACCATTTAAGAATTAAAAAACTTTGTATTTTTTGCTGAGTGAAACGCCTTTGCGAACTTAAAAACAATTAGTTGCTTTAAAATTTTTTGCGAACCTTGCGTTTAAAGTGATTTTAAGCAACAAAACGGACAATCATATAAAAAAAGACAACAAAATAAAACAAAAAAATATGGCAAATTTAATCGGTGGAGAATTTCTCATTAAAGAAACTCCCGCAACAGCAATCTTTACATTGGAAGAACTTTCGGACGAGCAGAAAATGCTCCGCGATTCCATTCGCGAATTTATCGACAGAGATGTCATTCCTCACAACGAACGTTTTGAGAAAAAAGACTACACCCTCACCGAAGAATGTATGAAAAAACTCGGCGAAATGGGCGTTCTCGGCGTGGCAGTTCCCGAAGAATACGGCGGACTCGGAATGGGATTTGTAAGCACGATGCTCGCATGCGACTGTGCTTCCGGAGCAAACGGCTCATTAGCAACCGCTTACGGAGCACACACCGGAATTGGTACGCTTCCTACCCTGCTTTATGGTTCGGAAGAATTGAAACAAAAATATCTTCCCGATTTGGCGGCAGGAACAAAATTCGGGGCGTATTGCTTAACAGAACCCGATGCAGGTTCGGACGCAAATTCCGGAAAAACCAGAGCAAAATTGTCCGAAGACGGAAAACATTACATCATCAACGGGCAGAAAATGTGGATTTCCAATGCCGGATTTGCCGATACATTCACGCTTTTTGCAAAAATTGACGATGATAAAAACATTACGGGATTCGTCATCAACCGAAGCGAACTCGAAGACCCGAATTCCCTCACTTTGGGCGAAGAAGAACACAAACTCGGAATCCGCTCCTCTTCTACCCGACAGGTTTTTTTCAATGATATGAAAATTCCTGTGGAAAATATGCTGGGCGAACGCAACAACGGTTTTAAAATCGCCTTGAACGCCCTGAATGTCGGCAGAATAAAACTGGCGGCAGCCAATCTGGACGGGCAGAGAAGAATTTTAAACCATTCCATTCAATATTCCAATGAAAGAAAACAATTTGGAGTGGCAATTTCCACTTTCGGGGCAATCCGCAAGAAAATTGCAGAAATGGCAACAGGAGTTTTCGTTTGCGAAGCAGGCTCGTATCGTGCTGCAAAAAACATTGAAGACAAAATTTCCGAACTCGTTTCCGCAGGAATGAACCATCAGGAAGCCGAACTGAAAGGCGTGGAAGAATTTGCAGTGGAATGTTCCATTCTGAAAGTTTTCGTTTCGGATTTAACGCAGAATACCGCCGATGAAGGAATCCAAATCTACGGAGGAATGGGCTTTTCCGAAGATACACCGATGGAAGCAGCGTGGCGAGATGCAAGAATCGGAAGAATCTACGAAGGAACGAACGAAATCAACCGTCTTTTATCTGTCGGAATGCTCATCAAACGTGCAATGAAAGGGCAATTAGACCTGCTTTCTCCTGCAATGGCGATTGCCAAAGAATTGACAGGGATTCCAAGTTTTGAAACACCCGATTATTCCGAATATATGAGCGAAGAAAAAGCCATTCTCGCCAACCTGAAAAAAGTATTTTTAATGGTTTCCGGAGCGGCACTTCAAAAATATATGACAGAAATCGAAAAACAGCAGCATTTATTATTAAACGCTTCCGAAATCCTGAACCAAATCTATATGGCGGAATCTGCGATTTTAAGAGCAGAAAAACATTTCGCTCCCGATTCCGTAGAAGCAGCAATGGCTCGGTTGAATTTGTATAAAGCAGTTGAAAAAATCATCACGGCAGCCAAAGAAGGCATTGTTTCTTTCGCAGAAGGCGACGAGCAGAGAATGATGCTTTCCGGACTACGCAGATTCACGAAATATACCAATACGCCGAATGTGGTGGAACTGACGGAGAAAGTGGCGGGGTATTTTATTGAGAGGGGAAGTTATTAAACGAGTTGCGAGATTCGTGGTTCGAGATAAAAACACTCCGAAAATTCGGGGTGTTTTTTTACTTACAAATTAAAATTCTTAATGATTTCCGTATGATTATTGGTAATGAATTTCACAAAATACACATTCTGAATCTGTGAAAAGAAAATATACCAACTCGTATGATTATTGGCAAAATAAATCAGATATTTTTCTCCGTAATGTGCTAATTCTTCGGGAGTATCTTTGGCGGGATAAATTGTGATTTTTTGCTCTACAAAATCGTAAATTTTGTTTACGTACTTTTGAGCATCTTCTATGAATCCCAGGTCATACGCATTAAAAACATACATATGCTTAGTGTAAATGGCTAAAAATCAATTGTTTTATTTTAAAC
>JASGDB010000022.1:0-11448 GCA_049841315.1 Bergeyella sp.
AATTTTCAGGGATTTTTCTTTTTCCCGTCCCTAAAGGGTGGAGAAATCCCTGAAAATTTCATCAAAATTATACCCTTTAGGGTTAGGGAAATTAATTTTGATGAAATTTAAACAGGCTCTAAACTCTAATTTATCCAATCACATACGTCCGGAAATCTTTCATCCGGATTTTTCCTGTATCCAAAAGCAGAATCAGATTTTCACGGATTTTTTCCTTTTTATGGAAATTTAATTTAATGAAAAGCTCATCGAGCGTGCAGGGTTTTTGTTGTAAAACCGAAATGATTTCATCCGAAACAGAAAAACCGAAAATTCCGTCATTTTTATTGACGCAAACATTGCATTGTCCGCAGTTTTTCGCATTTTTTTCTCCGAAATAAGAGAGAATCATTTTCATTTTGCAGAACTTGTTTTCCTGAATGTAAAATTTCATTTCTTCCCATTTCTGCAGTTTGTTTTTCTGGATTTGCCGGAAAAGTTTCCAGAATTGTCCATCAAAAGAACGGTCGTTTCTCGGAACGAGGAATTTTATTTTTGCGGATGAGCCATCAATATAGTCTACAAATTTTTTTTTCTGAAGTTCAAGAATTTTTTCTTTTAAAAGTTCGGGGCGGATTCCTGTTTTTGCGGAGAGTTTCAGCTCGCTAAAATGAACTTTGCTCCGGGTGATTCCCTCAATATTCCGCATGAGAATCTCTACAAAATAAGAATCCTGTTTGGGAAGTGTTTCATAATATTCAAAAGGAAATTTCAGCTCCAGAGTGGAAAGCGACTTGTTTTCATTATAAAAAATGATTTCCTGATTGTGCAGAAAATTGAGGATATTCCTGATTTTCGGAGTGGAAACAGAAGTCAGGTTTTTGATTTTCTGAATATTGAACTGATGCATTTTATCCGAAAGATCCAAATCCGCAATCTGGAAAATGGAATAGAGATAGGTGATGACTTTCAAGAATTCGCTTTTATTGGGAATCTGATTTTTGATGATGTCGTCGAGGTTTTTCAGCTCTTGCTGATTCCAGAGTAAGATTGCGGTACTGTTTTCGCTGTTTCTTCCTGCTCTCCCGATTTCCTGATAATAATTTTCTACGGAAGCGGGCGGAGATAGGTGAATGACGAAGCGCACATTGTCCTTGTCTATTCCCATTCCGAATGCATTCGTCGCCACAAGAACAGCGGAATTGCTTGCTATCCAGTTTTTCTGGCGGATATTTTTTTCTTTGACTGTTAATCCTGCGTGATAGCAATCGGCTTCAATCTGATTACGGCTCAGAAAGGCTGAAAGTTCTTCGGCTTCTCTTCTGGTTCGGGTATAGATGATTCCTGAAGCCCGGTTGTATCTCAGAAAATTGGCGATATAGGAATATTTGTCGGAAATTTCATCCGTAATGATTTGGATATTGTTTCTTTTAAAACTTTCTTTAAACGTTACCGGACTGAAAAGTTCGAGTTTGGTTTCGATTTCCTGAAGAACTTTTGGCGTGGCAGTTGCGGTAAGCGCAATGCATGGAACATTTTTAAACTGACTTCTGAACGTACGGATATTCTGATAGCTTGGGCGGAAATCCTGCCCCCATTCCGAAATACAGTGGGCTTCATCAACGGCAATAAAGGAAATTTCAATCGTTTCGATATTGCTAAGAAAAACCGGATTGAGAAGACGTTCTGGCGAAACATATAAGAGTTTTGTCAATCCTTCACGGCATCTGGAATATATCATTTCCGCATCGGCATCATCGACTTCTGATGAAATAAAATCGGCTTCCACACCAATATTTCTTAACTGACTAACCTGGTCTTTCATCAAAGCGAGAAGAGGAGAAATAATCAAAGCTGTTCCTTCGAGCATCAGAGCAGGAAGCTGATAACAGAGCGATTTTCCGCCACCTGTTGGGAACAATACCAGCGTATCTTTACCGGAAACGAGAGAATCAATCGCCCGCTCCTGATTGCCACGGAATGCATCAAACCCCCATACGGAATTGAGGATTTCGTATTTCAGGTTGTTATATCTGTTATCGTTTTGCTCCATCTTGTAAAATTAGTGATTGAAAAGGAGAAAACAAAAAAGCCACGCAAAATTGCGTGACTTTTTATAGTGATACATTTCTGTATAATTATTTAGCTTCGAAGTAAACTCTTCTGTTTGCTCTGTTTTTCCATTCAGGGCATTTAGTAGCTGGTTCACATTCCGGGTATTTAAGGTCTTTTTCACCTTTACCGATAGCTTCAAGTTTAGAACCATTTACACCGTTTTGAATCAAATAATTCTTAACGTTGTTTGCTCTTCTTTCAGAAAGTTTCTGGTTGTATTCGTCAGAAGCTCTTGTATCCGTTGCTCCGATTACTCTGTAAGAACCTTCAGTTTTATTGATGTAGTTTACTGCGTTGTTCAAGATAGGAGTGTTGGATGGCAAGATTCTGTCGGAATCCAAATCAAACTCAATTCCTTCCATGTCAATAGATGTATCACCTACTGTACCTCCAGGATTAAGATTGTTTCCTGCCGGAGGACATCCGTCAAGTTCTGCAAGTCCAGGAACAGTTACACACTTATCGTAAAGGTCGATTACTCCGTCAAGGTCAGTATCAAGGGCTACACCGGCACCGTCCACTCTTGCTCCTGCAGGAGTGTTAAGTTCTCTATCCCAATCATCGCAAACTCCGTCGTTGTCTGCATCTCCTTTTTTACATACTTCAACGTCCTGGTTTTTGTCAGCCAATACATCAAGTTTGTAATAGATTTCCTGAAGTGGGTCATGCCAGAACAGGTGAGACTGGTGTTTACCTAAATTAAGGGTAAGACCAAGAGTTGCATTGAAGAAGTTATCAGAAATCTGATCTTCTCTCTTGTTGATAAGGCTGTACTGATCACCGCCTCCATCGAACTCATCGTCTCCGGAAACTACGTACATCAATCTACCTTCAAGGTCGAGGCTTCTTGAAACTTTATATTTCAAACCGGCACCTGCCTGTCCGAAGAAAGAACCAAGTTTGAAAGGCTTAACTTCATTCATTAGTGCATGTCCGCCAACTTCATTGCTTTCCTGATAAGCTCTGTACGCTAAAGTACCAATACCTGCATATCCGTGAAGTGCCCATCTGAAAGGAGATTTATTATCTACTCTTCTCAAAAGGTTAGAGAAATTGATATCTCCTAATAGGGATATTGCATCATACTGGGTTCTCGCTCCCACTTGCTGATATCCTCCTTCTGCAGACGGATTGTCTTTTTTCGTGTTGAACCATCCTTGTCTTGTTTCACCTCTGTCATACTGAAGTTTCAGTCCGAAAGCGTGAGTGATGGCTTTGTCAACACTTAAGTAAGCGGAATAACCGAAAATATTTTTCCCTGCACCGTTACCATTTTTAATTGAAGTAAGGTCTGCAGACTGTACCAGCGGTACACCGGCACCTACGGAAATAGCCCAGTCATTAAATCTTTTTGACTCCTGTGTGAAAGGAGAAACATTAGCAGATCCTGAAGAAAAAGTATTCGGATACCCTTCAGAAGATACTACCACAGAATCCTGTGCACATATAGCAGTAGGTAAAACTAAGGCTAATGCAGCGATTGCTAAATTTAGTTTCATAATTTATGTATATTTTTTTATTAATAATTAATTGATACCAGATTATTGTGCGATGAAATAAACTCTTCTGTTTGCTTCATTTTTCCATTCAGGGCATTTTGTTGCCGGATCACATTCAGGATATTTCAAATCGTTTTTCCCGCGTCCTTCCGGAATTAGCATTCCTGATTTCACTCCTTTATCAGTAAGATATTTCACTACCGCAGCTGCTCTTCTTTGAGAAAGAGAGAGGTTATATGCTGCAGAGCCTCTGGTATCAGTAGCACCCACTACTAAAAACTTACTGTTCTGATCTAATGTTTTGATAATATCAGCAGCATTATTCAGTTTGTCATAAGACTGAGTTCTGATTTTGTCGCTGTTGAGTTCAAATTCTATTCCTTCGAAGTTTTTGTTGATTTCTTCAATGGTAGTATTTGTATTTGCTACAGGCTTTTCAGGTGTTGTAGGGCAGCCATTGTTTTCAATAGGTCCCGGAACGGTTACACACTTGTCATTAAGATCAATTACACCGTCCAAATCCATATCCAATGCTACACCCGCACCGTCTACCCTTGCACCTGCAGGAGTATTAAGTTCTCTGTCCCAATCATCACAAACGCCGTCATTATCATTATCTCCTTTTTCACAAACTACCAAATCTTGAGTATCGGCTTCTAATGCAGCTGTTCTGGCGTATGCCTCCTGAAGCGGATCATGCCATGCTAAGTGGGAAATATGTTTTCCAAGTTTGAATGACAAGCCAAGGTTCACAGTCCACAAATCATCTGTATAAGAATCGTTGATTAGGTTATAGTTGATTGCCGGAGTCCATGTTTCTCTGATGTCTCCTCCTCCGTCGAATTCTTCGTCTCCGGATTTGATGTACATCGTTCTTAGTTCTACATCAACAAGTTTGGATACTTTGTACTTTAATCCAACACCTCCCTGATAAAAGAAAGAAGCAATCCCAAATTTTTGTTTTTGGTAAAATGCAGGTCTGTTCGGCTGATCAAGAAGAAGATTTCCGTCTTTAAGATAAACCTCGTATCCTTGAAGACCTATTCCGGCATAACCATGCAGCGCCCATCTGTATGGAGAATGATTATCAACTCTTCTCATTAAATTTGAAAAGTTAATATCTCCTATTAAGGAAACCTGGTGGAATTTTGTCCATGCCTCGGCTACTCCGGCCTTAGCGCCTTCGACACCAGGAAGCTGACCTTTCTGGTTGGTTTTCCCCATCTGATACTGCAGGCTTAAGCCGAATGTGTGGGAAATCTGCTTATCTAAGCTGGCATAAGCATTCCATCCCCAATTAATGTCTCCTCCGTGGAAAGAAGTCAAATCTGCGAAAGCCATAAAAGCGGCACCGCCTCCCACGGAAACAGACCAGTCCTTAAATCTTCTCGCTTCATTGTCAAATTTCCGCACATCTGCCGAACCTGATGAAAAGGTATTCGGATATGTGCCATTTGAAGAAACAGTGTCCTGCGCATATAGTGCAATAGGCAGAGACATCATTAGTAATAAACTTAATTTCATAATTTATGTTTTATGATTCTATATTTTCAATTAATTTTCTCGAAAATGTTCTCTCATTTATGTGTTTTGAATGCGGAATTTCAAGATTCCGGCACTTAAAAACAATAGCTGAATATTTTATAATATCAATATCAATGATACGATCCATATAATACCCGGATGCCGATGAATCCTGTGTTCTTCCCATTTTATGCTCGATTTCCTTTACAGCTTTGAGCAGCTTCACAGGTGAAAGCGCAGTATTTATCAGCAGTGCAAAATTAAGAAAATTATTTAAACTACAAAATTCTACAGGTTTTGTTTCAATTATTTCGCTTTTTTTTTGCACATTACCCACTTGTGCTTCCAGCATTTCCACGGCTGTTAAAAGATTTTTTTCTCGGTTGCCGATGTTGGTTCCCAGTAACAAAAGTACCTGTTGTTGCGACATATTGCTAAAATACAATTTTTATGAAAAACTTTTTTAATACGGTTTTAGCTAATATAGTAGCTATTTTTCTGGTTTTGTTCCTGTTTTTTATGATGACAGCCGTTATGCTTGTCTTAAGCTCTCTTGGAGAGAATTCTGCCGTAAAAGTAAAGAAAAATTCTGTTCTTACTTTAGATTTCCGGACAAATATTATCGACAGCCCGGCTGAAGACCAGGAAGATTTCTTTGCTTTTAATAAAAAAACAAAAAATCTGCTCGTTTATGATGTGCTTCAGGCAATCAAAAAAGCAAAAACAGATGATAATATTAAAGGTATAAGTATTGAATCCGACCATATCGGAGCAGGACTGACCCAGCTGGATGATATACGGAATGCTTTGGAAGATTTTAAAAAATCCGGAAAATTCGTGTATGCGTATGGGAATACGGTTTCTCAGGGAAGTTATTATTTAGGTTCTGCTGCCGACCAGTATTATCTTCATCCGGCAGGAGGAATTGATTTGAAAGGGATGGCTGCCGAAGTTACTTTTTTCAAAGATTTCACAGATAAATACGGAATCGGCGTAGATGTTATCCGTCACGGTAAATACAAAGCTGCGGTAGAGCCGTTTCTGAGAAATGATATTTCTGAGGAAAATAAGGAACAGCTTTCTGTTCTCCTTAATGATATATGGAGTAATACTTCCAGAAAAATCAGTATTTCCAGAAAAATTGATTCTGCTCAGTTTAAAACCGTAGTGGACAGTCTTTACGGATTTATTCCTGAAATGAGCATTGCCCACAAACTTGCAGATAAACTCATTCAGAAATCGGAATATGACAATATTCTTAAAAACAAACTGAAACTTTCTGAAAAAGACAAACTGAATAAAATTTCTTTTTCCAAATATGTGAAATCTATGGATGATGCCCGAAGCCGAGGAGAGCAGGTGGCAGTTTTATATGCTTCGGGAAGTATTAATGACGGTGAAGGGTATGATAATATTTATTCCCGCGATTTCGTGAAATACATTAAAGACCTTGCCGATGATGATAAAGTGAAAGCCGTGGTTTTCAGAATCAATTCTCCGGGAGGAAGCGCCAATGCTTCGGATGAGATTCTTTTTGAGCTCAGCGAACTGAAGAAGAAAAAACCTCTGATTGTTTCTTTTGGGGATTATGCAGCTTCGGGAGGTTATTATATTGCAATGGCGGGAGATAAAATTTTCTCTGAACCGAATACGCTTACCGGTTCTATCGGGGTTTTCGGCGTGATTCCTAATTATAAAGAACTTGCGAACCGCAACGGAATCCGCACCGATGTCGTGGAAACGAATGTCAATTCCAGTATGTACAGCCCTATGCGCGGTCTGAATCCGAATGCTATGGATATGATGTCTAAAAATATTGAGGCAACTTACAAACGATTTGTTCATCATATCACTAAAAACCGCAAAAAGGCCTTTGAGCAGATAGACGAAGTAGGCGGCGGAAGAATCTGGAGCGGAACAAGGGCAAAACAGCTCGGGCTTGTAGATGAATTGGGAACATTGCAGGATGCGATTGATTATGCGGCAAAACAGGCAAAGCTGTCTTCCTATAATGTAAGCTCTTATCCGAAAACCAAAACGCAGTTCGAGATTTTGTTTGAAGACATGAATGAAGATGATATTTCGGCTAAAATTCTGAAAAACAAATTGGGTGAAGATAAGTTCAAAACTTTTGAAATGCTCACCAATCCGAAAGCAGACCGTTCCGTGATGATGGAACTTCCGTACAGACTGAGTTTTTAGGGCAGAATCCTATTAAACTATATAAAAATCGGCGTTTGAAAAATTTCAAACGCCGATTTTAAATTCTGTTCTTAAAAATTACCTTTTGGTTGCGATTCCGTAAATCCAAAGTACAAGCAACGCACCGCCTACGGCAAGCAGCATACTTCTGAAATCGAAACTGTCAGCAGTTCCCCATCCTAAGAAACTACCAATCCATCCGCCTACGAATGCACCCACAATTCCAAGGATAATTGTCCAAAGCCAGCCCATGTTCTGGTTGCCCGGCATGATAAATTTAGCGATTGCTCCGGCAACAAGACCGAAAATAATCCAACTCAAAATTCCTAACATAGTTTTAAATTTTAAAAAATTAGCATTTCAAAGATAATCTTTTTTGAAAAAACTTGTATGAAATTATTACAAAAAGTGAATATTAATTTTTTCTTTTGAAAAAAGAATCCACAAATTCCTGTCCGTTAAAGAGCTGCAGGTCGGTCATTTTTTCCCCGACACCAATGTATTTCACCGGAACCTGAAACTGGTCGGAAATCCCAATCACCACACCGCCTTTTGCAGTTCCGTCCAATTTGGTTACTGCCAAAGCGTTGACTTCTGTTGCTGCCGTAAACTGTTTTGCCTGTTCAAAAGCATTTTGCCCGGTAGAACCGTCCAAAACTAAAAGGATTTCATGCGGAGCATCGGGAATGAGTTTCTGCATTACTCTTTTGATTTTGGAAAGCTCGTTCATCAGATTCACTTTGTTGTGAAGTCTTCCGGCTGTATCGATAATTACGACATCTGCATTTTGGGCAATAGCGCTCTGCAGCGTGTCGAACGCTACGGATGCAGGGTCGCTTCCCATGTTCTGTTTCACAATCGGAACACCGGCCCTTTCGCTCCATATCGTAAGCTGGTCTACCGCAGCAGCACGGAATGTATCCGCAGCGCCGAGAACCACTTTCTTCCCCGCATTTTTAAACTGATAAGCCAGTTTCCCGATAGTGGTGGTTTTCCCGACACCGTTTACACCTACGACCATGATGACGTAAGGTTTTTTGGATTCGTCGATATTTCCTGTTTCGGAATGAGGATTTTCCAGTAACAGTGCGGAGATTTCTTCTCTCAGGATTGTATCGAGCTCATCGGTGCCGACGTATTTGTCTCTCGACACGCGGTCTTCAATTCTTTCGATGATTTTAATGGTCGTCGATGCGCCTACATCGGAGGCAATCAGCACTTCTTCCAAATCATCCAGCACTTCGTCGTCTACTTTGCTTTTCCCGACTACGGCTTTTGTCATTTTCTCAAAAAAACCGGTTCGGGATTTTTCGAGTCCGTTGTCTAATGATTCTTTTTCTTCTTTGTTGAAAATATTATTAAACCAGCTCATACTTTGTATTTATGATTGATAAGTGATGGGTGATAGTGATGATTGATATGAAGCAAAGATAACAAAAAAACTACCCGAAAATTGGATAGTTTTATATTTTAAAATAACGGTGTTCGATTATTTTTTAAGGAAATCGTTTACATCGTCAGCATTCATTACTTTTTCTTCGAAAACGTAAGCTCCTGTTTTAGGAGATTTCACCATTTTCACCACTTTGGTCAGCTTTTTAGATGAGCCGTCTTTCAGGGATGCTACTACTTTCTTTGCCATTGTATATTATCTTTAATAGGGTGATTACTTGATTTCTTTATGAACGGTGTACTTTTTCAGAACAGGATTGTATTTTTTCAATTCCATTCTGTCTGTAGTGTTCTTTTTGTTTTTAGTGGTAATGTAACGGCTCATTCCCGCCATTCCGCTTTCTTTATGCTCTGTGCATTCAAGGATTACCTGAACTCTGTTCCCTTTTTTTGCCATGATTTCTTACTTTTTAATAAATCCGTTTCTTGTTGCTCTTTCAATCGCTTCTTCGATACCAACTTTATTGATAACTCTCAATCCATGCGCAGAAACTTTCAGGGTAATGTGTTTTTCCTGCTCCGGAAGGTAAAATTTCTTCTCCAATAGGTTAATTTCAAAACGTCTTTTCGTTTTGTTGTTAGCGTGAGAAACGTGGTTACCAACCATAGCACGCTTTCCTGTTATTTGGCAAATTCTTGACATATCTCGATGTTCTTATTTACTTTAGTGTATATTTTGAGTGTGCAAAAATAGAAAGAATTTTTTATTCGGGCAAACTTTCATCATTATTTTTTTATTTTCGGAAATGCCGTGCTTTTCTTTCTGTTTTTCTGTATCCATTCCCACACGAGGTAAAACACCAAAAATCCCAGTGCAAAAACAGAAATCCTCGACAGAAAATCTCCTGTTCTTACATAAAAAGTTTTTCCCTCGTAAAGATTGATTTTGGCAAAAAGCGCAGTTTTATCTCCGTAAAAAGTATCTTCAATAATTTCTCCTCTCGCGTTGATGTGTGCCGAAATTCCGCTGTTGGCAGCGCGTGCGATTTCCCGCCTTGTTTCGATAGCGCGGAGTCTGGCGTAGGAAAGAAGCTGCCGGTGTCCCTCCGTTACTCCCCACCATGAATCGTTGGTCATGATTCCGAGAAAGTTGGCACCTTTTTTTACATAATCGGTGGTGAATTCTCCGTAAATGCTTTCGTAGCAGATAATCGGAGCCATTTTTCCTTTGTTGTACGGATTGGAAAATGCAGTCCGTTCTTTATCAATCCCGAGTGAAGCGACTGTTCCGCCCAGATTCAGCATCGCATCTCCGAGAATAGGTTTTAGAACATTCATGTAAGGGAAAATTTCCACGCCGGGAACGAGTTTTCCTTTATGGTAAACTTCTACATCCTGATTCGGAATGATTTGTACGGCAGAATTGTAGCTTTCCACCCAATATCCGAAATTGGTTTGATAGGCGTTTTTAGGAGCATCAGCTTCGTTGAGGAAAAAACGGTGGGAAGAAATTCCCGTTTCAAAAACAGATTGCGGATGTTTTTTCAGAAAATCCTTTACGCTGTTGAGGAGAATGCTGCTTTCCAGACCGTTTTCTGAGAAAGAACCGCGTCCCGGAAGTGCTGTTTCGGGAGCGATGTAAAAATCAATTTTTCCCGTAGAATTTTTTTCTGCAAGCTCAAGAAGCTCAGACAAAATCGTGAGGCTGTCTTTGGCGTATTTTTCAGCGTAAGGGTCTAAATCCGGCTGAAGCAGAAGCACATTGACCTGTCCGACCGGTTTTTCGTTAAAAGAATTGTATTTCGCCAAAGAAACCAGCATCGGCAGGATAATCAGAGCTGATATCAGCAGTGAATTGATGATAAGCGGTTTTCTTTTTCTTCCGGCTTCCCAGATTCTTATCGTATAAAAAACCAGAAGATTCGCACAGAGAATCCAGAAAGTTCCGCCCGTTGCACCCAAAGTGTCGTACCATTGAATGAGTTTCGGGTATTCTGAAAATACATTTCCGAGATTCAGCCACGGCCATGTAAGTTCCCACCATAAGTGGAATTTTTCAAATCCCATCCATATCGCAATGAAAAACGCAAAACCCCAGTACGTTCCCATATAATTTTTGTACCAGTGATACAGCTGAAAAACCAGCGAATACAATAATGAATTGACCAAAACCGGAAACAAAACCGCCATAAGCGAGTGGGAGCCGTCCGGATTTTTTGAGCCGTAAAGCCACCCTGTCGTTACCACATTCCAGATGATGAAACAGAGATAGGATAATCCGAAAATGGTCCAGCCTTTCCGTTTGATATTGGAAAATTTTGAAATATCGTGCTCCATCATCAACATCGGAACTAATGCGATAAAAATAAAAAACGGCACTCCGTAAGTCGGCCACGAAACCGAAAGAAGCAGAGCTGAAATTAATGTGAGAAAAAGGTATTTCATTCCTGTACTCATTGTAATTATTTATGCACAAATATAAATGTTTGCGGACGAACATGGTGAAAAAACACTGCATAATTTGTTGATTTTCTTTTACAGTGGTTTTGAATAGATTTTCGTAGGTTTGTAACAACCTAAAAAAATAAAAATATGATGAAAAATTATCTAAAACCGTTGATTTCAGCGTTTCTGATTCTGTTGTTTTTTGCAGTCAGCTCGTGCCGGCAGGAAATGGCAATTTATGAAGATGCAAATATGGAAAAAGATGCCTCCAAAAGCCTAGATGATATTCGGG
>JASGDB010000023.1:0-22345 GCA_049841315.1 Bergeyella sp.
CAAAGTTATTTTACGCTTTAGTTTTTCCTTACTTTTTGGTTGTTATATCTTATGTCAATGATCTCTCTTCTTCCGCTCCTCAGAAACTCCTCTGTCGTTTCATTCCCGATTTGCGTGTGCAAAAGTAAAACTTATTTCTGAACTGACAAAATTTATTTTAAAAAAATCTTTAAAATGTTTTCGGAGGATTTCAGTAACCACTATTTATTACGTTAGCAATACTTAAATTATTCTCCCCTCTTCTGTCAATCTACTCCTGCGCTCCCCTTTTTTTGGGATTGCAAAGGTAAATAGTTTTTATTTAAACTTCCAAAACTTTTTTGCAAAAATTTTGAATGTCTTTTTTATTTCAATTTTACCCTGCTCTCCCATTGTTTTGGGACTGCAAAAATAGGATAATTATTGTTAATTGCAAATTGTTTTGTGTTTTTCTTTTAAAGAAATGTATAATCAACTGAATATTAGGGAGAAAAATTACCGAAATGTTTTCATTAGCCCCGATTGAACGGCATGTTTGAGCTCTTTTTATAAGCTAAGGGAAATTGCTTTGGCATAAAAAAGCGAGTAGTGAAAGCGGGAAAAAGCTCCTAATATTATTTTATCTGCTGATAAATGGTGGTTAAAAATTCTCCGTAAGACCTTTCGAGGGCTATAATGTCTCCGGATTTCAGGTTGATTCCCGGAGTGCCGTCCTGATTGGTGCGGATTTTTGCAGAGGAAACCTGAAAATACCGAACGTCCTGCTCTTGTTTTGCGGAAAGTTTTATGGTTGAACCCAATAATTTTCGGGTAGAGAGGGAATATACGACCCCAAAATCAAGTGTTCTTTTGGTAAAAGTACGGGGCTGAAGCTCTATTATTTCGTTATTGAGTGAAATTTTTTGAGATTTGGCTGCTGAACTTATTATATATATGGTGTTTTCTTCTTTCGGGAATTGGTCTTTAGGAAGGTAATACAGGTTCAGGCGGTAATGAGATGTGTCGAAATTGTTGGTAGTTCCGTCGATGGATTCAAAAGGCTGGTAAGAGAACGCATTGGCTCCTATTTCTTTGGCTTTTTTGTAAATTTTTCCGAAAACTTCTTCATCATTGTCGGAAAATCCCTGAATTTCCAACTCGCCGAGATATTCTGCTTCGGTTTCTGACGGATTTATTTTATAGAAAATTTTATCCGTATTGTCGGACATTTTTTTCACTTTTGATAAAATGACGTTTTGTGCGGAAAGTGTTCCTGAAAATATCAGGCTGAAAATTAACATGAGGTTTTTCATTTTTTGTTCCATGGGCTACATGATTACGCCGCTTCGCGGCTGGTTTTGCATAGGCTTACGCCTATGGTTACTTCCATAGGCTTACGCCTATGGTTACTTATATTCAGCCACTTCGTGGCTGGGTCATTATTTCTTATTCCACAGGCTTACGCCTATGGTTAAGTACATTCAGCCACTTCGTGGCTGGGTCATTATTTCTTATTCCACAGGCTTACACCTATGGTTAAGTACATTCAGCCACTGCGTGGCTGGGGCATTATTTCTTATTTCCATAGGCTTACGCCTATGGTTAAGTACATTCAGCCACTGCGTGGCTGGGGCATTATTTCTTATTTCCATAGGCTTACGCCTATGGTTATTTATATTCAGCCACTTCGTGGCTGGGGCATTATTTCTTATTCCATAGGCTTACGCCTATGGTTACTTATATTCAGCCACTGCGTGGCTGGGTGTGGACTCTTAACAATTATTTCTGTTTCAGAATTTGAATACATTCTTTCAGGCTGTTTTCCCAATGTTTTGGCTCGATTCCGTAGGTTTTTTCGATTTTGGTCAAATCCATTGTACTTCTACGCGGACGTTTTGCGGGAGTTGGGAATTGTTCTGTGCTGATGGCGTTCAATTTTATTGGTGATTCTGAAAATTCGGCAATTTTTTTCGCAAAATCGAACCAAGTGGTTTCCGGATAATTGGAAAAATGGAAAATTCCATACGTTTTTTGAGGAGAATTGATGATTTTCATTATCGCTTCCGCTAAGTCATTGGCGTTGGTGGGCTGTCCGAACTGGTCTGCGACAATTCCCAACTCGTCTTTCTGACTGAAAAGATTCAGCATGGTTTTCACAAAATTTTTATTAAATTCCGAATAAAGCCACGAGGTTCTCAAAACAATAGTTTTCGGATTGGCTTCCAAAGCGAGTTCTTCTCCTTTTAATTTTGATGCTCCGTAAACGCCAAGCGGATTGGTAAAATTGTCTTCGTCGTAAGAAATTTCGGTTCCGCCGTCAAAAACATAATCTGTGGAAACATGAATGAAAACCGTATTGTATTTTTTACAGGCATTTGCAAGATTTTCCACTCCGAAGGCATTTACGGCAAATGCTTTTTCGGTTTCGGTTTCGGCGAGGTCAACTGCTGTGTAAGCAGAGGCATTGATGCAAAAATCGGGGCGGAATTTTTCAAAAACCTCTTCTACATTGTCGGAATCGGTAATATCCAAAGTTTCTGAATCGGTAAAAAGGAATTCATACTGCTCAGAATCATCGGCAATTTTTTTGATGCAGTTTCCGAGCTGTCCGTTTCCGCCGGCTACGAGTATTTTTTTCATTTTTAAGCGTGTTTATTTTGTTTGCGGAGGAATGATGCTCTGCTTTGAAAGTCTTTCTGCTCCAGTTCTACTAAAAATTTTTTGAAAAGTGCCGTTGTTTCGTTGGGCTGAACTTCGGACTGGCGGATTTTCATGTTGAAATAGATAACCGTCATCCACATTACGGCGTGTATGGTTTTGCCGTCGGGGCTTTTCATGAGAAGCTCGATTTTCGATAATCTGTCGTGAGCTTCGATTACTTTACTGCTGATTAATACTTTGGAATTGGCACGAACTTCTTTCAGATAAGCGATTTCGTTCTGCACCGTAATCCATGTACAGCCGGTTTGTTTGATGTATTCTTCGTACGTGAATCCGTAGAACATTTCCACATGGTCTTCACGGGCATTGAGCATATATTCGAGGTATTTCACGTTATTGAGATGCCCGATTGGGTCGCAGTCGCCGAAACGGATTCTTACTTCCGTCGTTGTTTCTCTTTCCATTGTACAAAAATAAAAAACCATCTGCAAATGAGATGGTTTTAGGGGATATTATTTTAACAGTTTTAATCTTAAATTCCTAATTCTTTTTTTACAAGCGGAGTTGCATCTGCACCACCTTTGTAGATAAGTGCGCTGGAATCAATCACGAAATCGAAACCGTTTGCTTTGGAAACTTTTTCTACTGCTGCATTGATTTTATCGATAATCGGTTTCAATCCTTCTTCTCTTTTTTTACCAAGATCCGTTTGTGCGGTAAGGTTGAGCTGCTGAAGGTTCTGCTGTTTTTTCTGTAATTCTTCTTCTTTTGCTGCTCTCTGCGCTTCTGTTAAACCGCCCGCTGCTTTCTGATACTGCTCTACTTCTGCCTGCCATGCTGCTGCCTGCTTATTCAGTTCATCACCTTTTGCTTTGCTGAAAGCATCCAAGTCAGTAGTGAGTTTTTTTGCTTCCGGCATTGCGGAAAGAACACTTTCATAATCCATTGAAGCGATTTTCTGGGCATTTGCAGAACCTGCTGCGAACATTGTAATTATTGCGAATATTGCGCTTAATTTTTTCATAATGTTGAGTTAATTTTATTTTTATATTGTTATTTTAATTATTGCTTTTTGCTGAATTTGCATTTACTCGGTTTGTTTTTACTGAAGATGCTTTCGTGTTTCCTGATGCGCCTTTGGATTTATTTGAGGAGCTTTTAGTTTTCCCCGAATCGGAATCCGGTTTGTTTTTGACCAGCAAATTTAACACTTTCTCCGTATAATCATATCTTTTTTCAAGAAAAAGTACATTGTAGTCCGTTTTATCAAGAACTATGCCTAAAGAATTTTTCTCGGAAACGGTTTTGATAGCGTTCCAAATCTGGTCTTGAAAAGGTTTGGCAAGATTGGCCCGGGCATTATTGATTTCGCCTTTGGTTCCGAATCTGCTGTTGATGATGTTTTTGATTTTTTTATCCAGCTCTTCTACTTCTTTTTCACGCAGCTTCAGCTGGTCGCCTACCAAAAGTACTTTTTCGTTTTCCAGAGCTGCTTTTTTCTTATCATAGTCTGCCTGCATAGTCTGGATTTCCGTCTGCCAAGATGTAATCTGGCTGTTGAGGCGTGCTTCCGCTTCTTTATACTGAGGTAGTTTCTGAAGTATATAATTGGTATCCACCACACCTATTTTCTGGGCACTGAACAATCCCGATGTCAGAATCATCAATACCAAAATAATTTTAAAGTTATTCATTTCCTTATGTTTTTTAAATTATAAACTTTGGTTCATCAGGAAGTGTGTTTTCCATCCTGCTGGTTCTGAGCTTCCGATTGTGCTGTCGAATCCATAAGCAAAGTCAAATCCAATTAGCCCGAAAGCTCCCATGTACACTCTGATTCCTACACCTGCCGAACGTTTCAGCTGGAACGGATTGTAAAAACCATAACTGGTCCATGCATTTCCAGCTTCCACAAAAGTGAGGGCAAAGATTTTCGCAGTCTGGTTCAAAGAAATCGGGTATCTGAGTTCTGCTGTGAAACGATTATAAATGGCTGCTCCTCCGTATGGTGTAACATCTTCCGTACTTCCTCCGGTGGAGGATGCATTTTCGTAACCTCTCAGCGGAACGAGCTCTCTTCCGTCGTATCTTCCTCCGAAAAGTCCTGTACCTCCTACATAGAATCTTTCAAAAGGCGGAACTCCGAGTTCTTTATTATAACCGTTCAGGAAGCCCATTTCGGCTGCGGTTCTGAGAACCACTTTCCCTACTACGGTATTGTAAACGTCGGCTTTCAGTTTTACTTTGTAAAATTCCAGCCATTCATATTTTTTCATCACATCCATTGTGCTGTAATCTTTGTTGCCGAACAAAGAGTACGGTGGTGTAAATTTCACGGATGCTTCGATATTAGAGCCTTGGTCCGGGAATATAGGGTCGTTTCCGGCAGAATTTCTGCTCAAACCGATATTGAAGCTGAAATTTTTTGCGGAACCGTTATATTCGGTGGTACTTCCAAACTGAAAAGGATAATTTTGGAAATCATAGCTCTGGTACTGAATCCCGGTATAGAGGGAAAACCAGTCATCCGGCCATCTCAGCTGCCTGTTTAAACCTACACTTGCGGAGAATATATTCAGCTTCTGCTTGTTTCCGTACGCATCGTCATATCTTACAAGAGACTGATTAACACCGACTGACAAAGCTGTCTGGCGTGTTCCGAACAGCCACGGCTCTACAAAGGAAATTCCGTAGTTCTGGAAATACTGCCCTGCCTGCGCCTGAATGGAAAGTGTCTGCCCATCTCCTTGAGGAACGGGTTTGAAGTCTTTCAGTTTAAGGAAATTTTTCAGCGAGAAGTTATTGAAGGTAAGTCCAAGTGTTCCGATAAACGAGCCTCCGCCGTAACCTGCCTGAAGCTGTACCTGCGAAGAGCCTTTCTCCACGAGTTTCCAGTGAATATCTACAGTATTGTCCTGAGGCTGAGGCTGAATATCCTGCCCTACCTGCTGCGGGTCGAAAAACTGCATTCCGGCAAGGTCGAAATAAGTTCTTTTAATATCTGATTTCCTAAATAATGCTCCCGGTTTTGTTCTCAGGGCGCGAAGCACCACATGGTCATGCGTGGTTGTATTTCCGCTCCAGGTTACACGGTTCCAGGTGGCTTTTTCGCCTTCTGTAATTCTGATTTCGAGGTTTATGGAATCTCCGACGACGGATTTTTCCACGGGAGTTACGGTTGAAAAGAGATAACCGCTGTTCAGATACAGGGATTTCAAATCACTGTCGTCATCTTTACCTCCATCTTCTCCTACTTTTTTGTTGAAACCGACTACATCATAAATATCTCCTGTTTTATATCCGAGAACTCTTTGCAGATATTCGGTGGAATAGGCTGTGTTTCCGAGGAAATTGATGTCTCCTATGTAATATTTTTTGCCTTCGGAAAGTCCTACTTTGATTTCGTATCTGTTTTTATCATTTCTCCAAACGGAATCGGATACGATTTTGGCATCGCGGAATCCGAGTGAATTGTAATAGCTTATTAGGTTATGCTTGTCTTCTTCGTATTTTTCCTGAATGAATTTTGACGGTTTCAGCACTCCATTTACCCCGAATCTTTTCTGTTTGGTATCCTTGAATCCTTTTTTTCTCAGTTTGGCATCGGTAATGCTTTCGTTTCCTTCAAATTCGATATGGTCGATTTTTATTCTTTTCCCTTTATCGACCTCGATTACCCAGTCTACCATATTCGGGTCTCCGGCGTTGGGTTTTTCCTGAATACTGATTTTGGCATCGGAAAATCCTTTTTTCACGTAATCCTGCGGAATATTGGTTTTCAGTGTGGAAACGAGGTTTTGGGTGATTTTTGTTCCCGGCTTGAGGTTGTTGTCTTTTGCGAGCTTTTCGTTTTTGGATTTTCCGATTCCTTTTCCGGTGAATTTCACTTCGCCCAGTTCTTTCAAATCCTGCAGGGAGAATTTGAGTACGATGTTTTCTCCTTCCAGGCTTTCCACATATACTTCCACTTTGGAAAACGAATTGGTTTCCCAGAGTTTTTTGATGCCATTGCTGATTTTCTGCCCCGGAACATCCACCCGCTCGCCTTTGCTAAGTCCTGTAAATCTCAGAATCTGAGCCGGAGTATATTTTTCAACACCGTCCACCACAATATCTTTCAGGATATAGCTTCCGTTTTCGTTCTGTGTTGATACCGATGTGCTCTGCTGGTTTTCCGGCGTTACCTGTCCATAAAAATATGCGCTCGCCGCGAACATCAGGATTGGGATAAGTTTAAACTTCATCTTTTCGTTCTAATTCTTTTCTTTTGGTTAATTATTTTCCAGCTGTTCGCTGATTTTCCCATACCGTCTTTCTTTGGTCTGGTAATCCAGAATGCACTGGAAAAATATGTCTTTGGAAAAATCCGGCCACAGTACATCCAGAAACTGGAGTTCTGCATAGGCAATCTGCCACAGCATAAAATTGCTGATACGGATTTCCCCGCTTGTTCTTATGAGTAAATCTACCGGCGGAAAATCTTTGGTATACAAATGATTTTCAAATGTTTTTTCGTCAATATCTCCGATATTCAGTTTTCCTTTTTTTACTTCTCCGGCAATTTCCTGCACGGCTTTCAATATTTCTTTCTGCGAGCCGTAGCTGAGCGCAAGGATAAGGTTTCCTTTTGTATTGTTTTTGGTATGGTCTATCAAAGCCAATAACTGTTCTCTTACCATTTTCGGCAGCTTTTCCACATCACCGATGACGTGCATTCTGAGTCCTTTGGAGAAAATTTCTTCTCCTTCAAGGATAAGCGTTTCCGACAAAAGGTTCATCAGCGTATCTACTTCTTCTTCCGGGCGGTTCCAGTTTTCTGAAGAGAATGTATAAAGTGTAAGATACGGAATATGTATTTCATTGCAGGCATTAATGGCATTACGCACTGCATTGATGGCGTTTTTGTGTCCAAAAGTCCGTTCTTCACCTCTGGATTTCGCCCACCTGCCATTCCCATCCATAATGATGGCAACATGCTGTGGAAGTTTTTCCGGATTTATTTTATCTTTAATTGCTGACATTTTTTTAGTAATCGCAGTAGCACGGCGGTCTTCCGAACGAGTATGTTAAACCTATACTTACAGTGTTCACCCAATCCTTTGAGTTGATATTCCCCACATTGCGGTTTTGTATAATCTGCTGTGCTCTGGCATCGGCAACTTCTTTGTAAGGGCTTGTTTCAAGCAGCGATTTATTGCTGGCACTCGGGTCGGTAATATCTTTATTGTAAGTGATTTTCACATTTTTATCATCAATTACACTGTAATCAATGGCATCGGAAAAGGTAGGCCGAAACATAAATTCACCGAAGGCAGCCCAGTTGTAATTGAATTTGTATTTTAAACCCACTCCGAACGGCACTGCGAAAGTCATTTTTCCTGCTGATTCGTATTGGGTTGTGGTGTCAAAATCCGTGGAAGATGTCGGCCCTCCGTTTACTATATTGCCTGCGGCATCTCTTTTAAAATCATTTACAATAATCAGTTGCGGCGTTTCAGCGAACAGTGCTCCTATACCCCCAAAGATATATGGACTGAGCATGCTTTTCTGCTCGTCATTTACGGGAAAAAAGTTGTATTCAAAAACAGCATCGGCTTCATATATAGAATTGGTTCCGAACAGCCCTCTGTTTCTTCTGTAATATTCTTTTGCCACACCGTCTGAAAACTGAATATGGCTGTACCCGAGATTAAAACGCAGGGTTTGGTACGGATTGAAATTCATTCTGTAAAGGATTCCTCCATAAAAAGGAATGCCGTACTGATAAAAGGCTCCGGCAATGGGAGGTTGAAACATATAATTGGTTCTTCCTATATCTCCAACGAGATTGCTCATTCCCATTTGAACTCCCAACTCATGACGCTGCGCCTTTACAGGTGCATTCATCAGCAGTAAAATAAAAAGGGGCAGTATGAGATACTTCGTCATGAATCTGTGTTCAGTCATTTTTTCTATAATGGTGCAAATATAAAACATTTTTATATTAGGGAAATTATTAATATTTAGTTAAATAACTGGAAAAAAGCATAAAATATTATAAAAATTCCGAGAATTTTCTTATTCATTAGAATAAGGAAAAAAAATATCTCCATTTCTGAAGATATTTTTGAATGTCGTAACGAAATACATTATCTTGAACCTGTTTTTGTTAAATACTTCAGGCTAACACGCCAAAAAAATCCCGGAAAACCGGGATTGATGTTTATTCAAAAATGTAGCTGAGTCCTACGCTGAATACCTGTTCGGATTTTTTCTTTTCAATCGCAGGGTCTTTACCCGGTTCTTCCATTAATCCTTTATAGGTATTGGAAAGTCCCATATCGTAACGGGCAGAAATCTCAAGTTGTCTTTTGTAGCTGAAACCTACCCCTGCACCGATTCCGAAGTTGAAAGCGCTGGCTTTGCCATTTACTCCGGGATATGCATCAAGCTGCTCAACAACATAATATGGCTTTGAAGGGTTTTCCACTTTCTGATTCACCAAAAAGCTGAATCTCGGCCCGAACATTCCGAAAAATTCAGACTCTGCTTCAGAGAAATATCCTTTGAAATAGAGCGGAACACTAATGTAGTTATTGGCATATACCGCATCGTAGCCCACATGCCCTTTTGCATCTTTTTGCTTTCCGGTTTCTCCCGCTCCGTAGTACACGACTTCGGGCTGGATGTAAAACTGGTCGTTGTTATCAACCGGAATCAATGCCAGAAAACCTCCCTGCATCGTATATCTCGGCCCGGACGGATTGTGTGCATTGCTCACACGGGAGTAATTTCCTCCGGCAGTAACGCCAAATCTCGTGGAGCTGAAATCCACCTGAGCAGAAGCCAAAGCCGATGCAGAAAGCATTATACTTAAAAGCAATTTTTTCATATTGTGTGTTTTTAAATTTTTATCCTAAAACTTTTGCTACCGTAGAACCGATATCAGCCGGGGAATCCACAACATTGATGCCGTTTTCCCGCATAATCGCCATTTTGGCTTGTGCGGTATCTTCCGCTCCGCCGACGATTGCGCCGGCGTGTCCCATTGTTCTGCCTTTCGGTGCGGTTTGTCCGGCGATAAATCCGACCACAGGTTTTGTAGAACCGCTTGATTTATACCATCTTGCGGCTTCGGCTTCTAAACTTCCACCGATTTCGCCAATCATTACAACCGCTTCGGTTTCGGGGTCGTTGATGAAGAGTTCCAACGCTTCTTTTGTGGTGGTCCCGATAATCGGGTCTCCCCCAATTCCGATGGCTGTCGAAACGCCGTAACCTGCTCTCACAACCTGGTCTGCCGCTTCATACGTCAAAGTTCCGGATTTGGAAACGATGCCTACTTTTCCTTTTTTGAAAACAAATCCCGGCATAATTCCGATTTTGGCTTCGTCGGAAGTGATGATTCCAGGACAGTTCGGACCGATAAGACGGCAATCTCTGTCCGCAATATACGATTTTACTTTTACCATATCAGCAACGGGAATTCCTTCGGTAATGGCGACTATCACTTTGATTCCCGCATCTGCCGCTTCCATAATCGCATCTGCCGCAAAGGCAGGCGGAACGAAAATAATGCTGACATTGGCTCCGGCTTTTTCCACAGCATCTGCAACGGTATTGAAAACGGGTTTTCCCAAATGCTCGCTGCCGCCTTTACCGGGCGTTACTCCACCGACAACGTTGGTTCCGTATTCTATCATTTGACCGGCGTGGAAAGTGCCTTCGTTACCTGTGAATCCCTGAACGATGACCTTAGAATCTTTGTTTACTAATATTGACATTGTTTATTTTATTTGATTAAAAAATCTGACTTCGGCAAATTTAATGATTATTCGGGGTTAAAAAAAATTTTCTATTTTGATATTTGTCATTTGCTTATAAATAGTGTATTTATTTTTTCCTTAACTTTGAAAATAAATTCTGACAGCGATGACAACCATTACCGTAAATAAACGCACAAAAGCCGGAAAAGTCCTTTTGGAAATGGCAAAAATTCTTTCCGAAAGAGAAAAAGGAGTGAAAATTTCCAGCGAAAAAGATGACGAAAGTCCCTATAATCCCGAGTTTGTGGAGCGGATTCTCCGTGCAGACAAAAGAGGAGAATACACACAAGTAAAAGATGTAAAAAAATGGATAGAGAGTTTGTAGTCGAAATTGAAAAAGATGCAGAAGAACATATCCGAAGACATAAAAAGTCAGGCAACAAAGCATCTTTGAATAAAATTATCCAAATTTTGGAAGAACTCAAAATTCATCCTTACACAGGAACAGGACAACCTGAACGCCTGAAACACAACCTTTCCGGATTCTGGTCGCGAAGAATCAACCAAAAAGACCGAATGATTTACCGTGTCGAAGAACACATCGTAACCGTTTTTGTGGTTTCCGCAATCGGGCATTATGATGAGAAATAAATTTCTGTAAAAACAATTTTACAAATTCTTCAGTTTCACTTCTTTTCTCAGATAATCCCGAAATTCTTCGGCAAGAAAACCGAAATATGTTCCTTTTTTCAAATCGCGATTCACGCCGCATTTTGCCAGCAAAACCGTGCCACTTTCCACACGAACTCCGGAAGCCATTCCGACCTGTCCCCAAATCGTAACTTCGTCTTCGATGATACAGCAACCAGCAATCCCCGTTTGCGAAGCAATCAGACATTTTTTTCCGATAACCGTGTCGTGACCAATTTGAATTTGATTGTCCAAAACCGAACCTTCGCCAATAATTGTGGAAGCGGTAACGCCTCGGTCAATCGTGCAGCCGTTTCCGATTTCTACGTTATTTCCGATGACGACATTTCCTACGGAAATCATTCGGTCAAAATTGCCGCCGAGTTTTCGGTAATAAAACGCATCGCCGCCCAAAACCGTATTGGCTTGGATAATCACGTTGTCGCCGATTTCCGTTCTATCGCCGATGACAACATTCGGAAAAATGTGGCAGTTTTTGCCGATTTTCACATTGTTGCCGATGACGGCAGACGAATGAATAAATGTATTTTCGCCAATTTCGGCATCTTTCAGATTTTCCCGAAAATTGTAAATCTTCGTAAAATGCGTATTGATTTTGTTGAAATCCCGAAACGGGTCATCAGAAATGAGGAGTGCTTTTCCGGTTGGGCAATCCACTTCTTTGTCAATCAGAATAACGGTTGCGGCGGAATTTAACGCTTTGTCGTAATATTTCGGGTGGTTGACGAAAACGATGTCGCCGGGGCGCACCATGTGGATTTCATTGCTTCCGAGAACGGGAAAATCGTCGTCGCCAATATATTTCGCACCGATAATTTCCGCGATATTTTTAAGCGTTTGATGATTTTTGAAAGTCATAATTTTTGGTTCAAGGTTTAAAGTTTAAAGTTCAAGGTTTTTCAATTTTAAACCCTGAACTTTAAACTTTGAACTGATTTTATTTCACTCTTTCCAGATAACTTCCGTCTTCTGTATTGATTTTGATTTTGTCGCCGGCCTCGATGAAAAGTGGAACGGAAACGCGGGCTCCGGTTTCTACGATTGCATTTTTCAAGGCGTTGGTAGCGGTATTTCCTTTTACTCCCGGTTCTGCTTCGATTACTTCAAGGAAAACGGTTTGCGGGATTTCTGCGGAAAGCGGAGCTTCGTCTGCTTCTTTCAGGATGATGGTTACTTCCTCTCCTGCTTTCATGAACTGTGCGTTTTCAATCATATCTTTATTGATATAGATTTGGGAGAAATCATCATTGTTCATAAAATGAAAACCGTTGTCATCTTCATAAAGATACTGGAATTTTCTGGTAATTACCTTTACTTCTTCGATTTTGTGTCCTGCGGAAAATGTATTGTCCACCACTTTACCGTTGGTTACGGATTTTAGTTTTGTTCTCACGAAAGCAGGCCCTTTCCCTGGTTTTACGTGAAGAAATTCGACTACTTTGTAAATGTCGTTGCTGTATTCTATACAAAGACCTTTTCTGATATCAGCTGTTGTTGCCATTTATATTTTTTTGTTTCAAGTTTAAGGTTTGATGTTGTTTGACGTTGTTTGAGTTTGTTTGATGAGTTTTTTATCCTCAACTCAATCACTCCTCAACTCTCTATCTCAATTATTCTTTTCCTGTTCCGTATCCTTTTACGATTCCTCGCGGGGAGTTGCGGATAAATTCGAGGATTTCATCGCGTTCTGCAGTCGGAAGCATTTCTTTTTCAATGTAACCCAATGCCTGGGTAACATTCATTTTCATTTGAAAAATATAGCGGTAGATTTTCTGAATTTCAAAGATTTTATCGTTGTTAAAGCCTCTTCTTCTTAATCCAACAGAATTAATTCCGGCATAAGAAATCGGCTCTCGTCCTACTTTGATGTAAGGCGGAATGTCTTTACGAATCAGTGAACCGCCGGAAATCATGGTGTGTTTTCCGATTTTGCCAAACTGCTGGACTGCGGACAAACCACCCATTACGGTAAAATCCCCTATTTCCACGTGTCCTGCGATTCCGCATCCGTTGGCAATGATTACGTTATTCCCGATGATACAATCGTGTGCGACATGCGAAGTTGCCATAATCAGGCAGTTATCTCCTACTTTTGTACAGCCCGATGCTTTTGTTCCCCTGTTCACGGTTACACATTCTCTCAATGTGGTATTGTCTCCGATGATGGTTGTGGTATCTTCTCCGTCAAATTTCAAATCCTGAGGGATTGCAGAAATTACGGTTCCGGGGAAGATTTTACAGTTTTTTCCGATTCTTGCTCCATCCATAATGGTTACATTAGAACCAATCCATGTTCCTGTTCCGATGGTAACATCTGCGGCAATGGTGGTGAATGGCTCTACGACAACGTTTTTGCCTATTTTGGCTCTTTTGTCAACGGCGGCTAACTGATGAATCATTTGTCTTCGATTTTATTTTTTGCAACCTGTGCCATCAGTTCGGCTTCCACAGCGATATTTTCGCCTACATATCCGTATCCCTGCATGTGTACAATACCTCTTCTGATTGGTTCGATGAGTTCGATTTTGAAAATAATAGTATCTCCGGGAACTACTTTTCTTTTGAATTTCACATTATCTATTTTAATGAAATAGGTGGAATAGTTTTCCGGGTCGGGTACGTTTGCCAGCACGAGGATTCCCCCGGTCTGTGCCATTGCTTCAATCTGCAAAACTCCGGGCATTACCGGTTCTTTAGGGAAATGTCCTACGAAAAACGGCTCGTTCATGGTTACGTTTTTCAGCCCGACTACGTGAGACTCCGACAATTCCAGTATTTTGTCTATCAACAAGAACGGCGGACGGTGCGGAAGCAGCCCCATAATCTGATTAATATCAAAATGCGGCGGTTTGCTTAAATCGAAATCGGGAACGTTTTTTTTCTTCTGTAATTTGTATTGCCTGTTCAGTTTTTTCGCAAATTGGGTATTTACAAAATGTCCGGGTTTGTTGGCGATTACTTTTCCTTTGATTTTCACTCCGACCAATGCCAAATCTCCGATGACATCTAATAATTTATGACGTGCGGCTTCGTTTGGATAATTTAGGGTAAGGTTGTCGAGAATCCCGTTCGGACGAATGGAAACCTCATCTTTCCCGAATGCTTTTTTAAGTTTATCCGTAGTTTCCGGCGTAAGGTCTTTATCCACATACACAATCGCATTGGAAATGTCTCCGCCTTTGATTAATCCTGCATCCAGAAGCATTTCTATCTCGTGGAGAAAACTGAACGTTCTTGCAGAAGCGATTTCTTCTTTAAATTCCGAAATATCTCTTAAAGTGGCGTTCTGTGTTCCCAAAACTTTCGTTCCGAAATCCACCATTGTAGTAATTTCATAAGTATCGGACGGGATAATGGTGATTTCCGAGCCTGTCGCTGGGTCTATATAATTGAGAACTTCTTTGATAACCAGATATTCTCTTGCCAATGACTGCTCTGCTATTCCTGCTTTTTCAATCTCTTCCACAAAATATTTGGAAGAACCGTCCATAATCGGGGGTTCTGCGCTGTTCATTTCGAGGTATGCATTATCGATATCGCATCCTACGAGCGCTGCCAGAAGATGTTCGCAGGTATGGATTCTTACTCCTAATTTTTCCAGCGATGTTCCTCTTTCGGTAGTGGTTACGTAATTGACATCCGCTTCTACCTGAGGATTTCCTTCAAGGTCTGTTCTTACGAATACAAAACCGGTATTTTCTTTCGCCGGCTTAATCGTAAGCGTTACTTCTTTTCCCGTGTGAAGCCCGATTCCGGACAGGGTTACTTCTTCTTTAAGGGTTTTTTGTAAATCACTCATTAGTGTTGTCTTTTGAGTTGTTTTCTAACGTTTTTACTCTTTTTACAATCTCATTCAGGTTTCGGAAGTGAACGTAGCTCCTCAAATAATCATTATAGGCAATCGCAGGAGAACCATAAAGCGTTTCCTTGTCTTTCGTACTTGAACTCACACCGCTCTGCGCCTGAATTTTCACCTGATTTCCGATTTTGATATGACCGACGATTCCTACCTGCCCGCCAATCTGATTCCAATCCCCGATAGTCGTAGAACCTGCAATTCCCGCCTGCGCGGCAATCACATTATTTTCTCCGATTTTCACATTGTGGGCAATCTGAATCAGGTTGTCGATTTTAGTTCCGTTTCCGATAATCGTTGAGCCAATGGTAGCGCGGTCAATAGAACAGTTAGAGCCTATTTCCACATTGTCGCCGATAATCACATTTCCCAACTGAGGAATTTTTTTAAAGCCTTCGGCAGTCGGCTGAAAACCGAATCCGTCGCCGCCGATAACGGTATTGGAATGAACGATACAATTATCTCCGATAATGCAGTAATCGTAAATTCTCGCTCCGCTGTCTATTTTACAGTTTTTCCCGATTCGGACGCCTTTTCCGATGTACACCTGCGGATAAATCTGCGTTCCGTCGCCAATTTTGGCTTTCTCCGAAACATAAGTAAATGCGCCGATGTATACGCCTTCTCCTACTTTTGCAGTTTCATGGAAAAATGAATTTTCTTCGATTCCTGTTCTTCTTCCCTGCATTTCCTGGTAGAGATTCATCAAAACCTGAAAGGAAAGATAAGCGTCTTCCACCGCAATAAGTGTAGGATTATAGGTTTCTTTGGCAATGAGTTTTTCAGAAATAATGAGCACCGAACATTTCGTTGTGTCCAGAAAATGCGCAAACCTGTCCTGCGCAATAAAAGAAAGATGCCCTTCTTCACCCTGTTCAATAGGGGAAACTCCGGTGATAACTGCATCCGGATTTCCGATGATTTTTCCGTTGATAAAGCCGGCAATCTGCGAAGCTGTAAATTCCATATCCCGCAAAGATAAGAATTTCCATAAATAGGAAAATTTTCAGAGCGAAATATTTTCATTAAAAACTGTGTTTGTAAATATTTTAAACGCTCGGGAAAAAAATGTTATTTTTGGCAGTGATTTTGCAAAAAAAGATTTCATGAAAAAAATATTCGGTTTACTTTTTATATTCTTTGCAATGATACTTTCCGCACAGTCCAAAACATTGGTAAAGAAAGCTCCTGCAAAGAAAACTCCTGTCCGAAGCATTCCGAAACCTGATTTGGAAAAACTGGACGAATCTCTGCCGGACCTTATTCCGCAACGTTTTAACGGAAAACTTGGCTTTGTCAATCAGAAAGGGAAAGTTATCATTCCTCATCAGTATAATTTCGGAACATTTTTCTGGGAAGACTGCAACCTTCTAAACTCTCCCAATGAAGCATTAAGAAAATTCGGAACAGCCGATTACGCTTCCGTAACCGAAGGCGATAAAGACTACCGAATCAGCAAAACCGGAAAAAGGGTTTACACTTTCAAACAGGAAGACCTTGGAAAATGCGAATCTACCTATCAGGAAAAGAAATATTACCCATATATGTATCGGGGATTTTTCGGAATTGTTGACAAAACCACTTTTGTTAATGAGCAGGATTACAGGCAGTATCAGGTTTATCCGCAATATCAGTATCTATATGTCATGGAAAGCGACGACCTCGACAATCCGATGATTATCGCTTCCCGCAACGATGCTTTCGGAGTGATTGACAAGTACAACAACGTTGTTATCCCGTTTGAATACACGGACATCAAAAGAAATTTCAGCTGGAAAATGGGAAAAATGTTTGAAGTTACCAAAGATGGAAAAAACTATTTTTTCATTGACAGTAAAAACAAAGTGTATTAATTCCCTTTCGGAGTAATTCCAAAACTCGCAAACAAAAATCCCCGGTTTTTCAAAAATTAAATTATTGAAAAAAAAATAGAAATATTGGGAAATTATTGGGTTTTCGGTACTTTTTGGACACAAATTCCCTTACCCAAATTTTGGGAATTTGAAAATCCGATAAAACGAATGGCTAAATTTTTAGAATCTCATACTTTTGTTCAGAAAAAATCCGAATTACCTTTTGTCCGGCGTGTCTCGTCCAGTTTGCAACTGCCAAAATATAACGAAAACAAACCGCCTTTGTGCGCATCGAAAGACTAATTCCAGAGCAACCACTCCCCTTTTAATCAAATAAAACCGCAGAATTTTCGTTATTTTACCGATTATTTTATCAAAAATTTGAGGAGCAGATTACTTTTATCTTTTTTAATGCTTTTTGTTCTGAACTTGTTCAGCGCTCAGATTTTTACATGGAAAAATCCTAATATCCCTGAGGATTCTCTGAAAAGGGATTCCATTCTTGCCCTTAAAATTGAAAAAGACGTTTTCCTGAAAGACACGATTGATTTCGTGAAAACCCGAACGAAAGAAGTTCCCGATGAAGGAATTCTCGTGAATAAAAACGAACGTTCCAAAATTCTCGGCGACTTGAATTCAAAAGGTTCTATTATAAGAGGAATTACGTTCGGGAACAATCAAGGCTCGTCTGTTCAGAGTTCAATGGATTTGCAGATTTCGGGGAAACTTTCGGACGAAGTGAGCGTTCTGGCTTCCATTTCCGACCACAATCTTCCTGTTCAGGCGGACGGCTATACGCAGACGCTCGATGAATTCGACCGGATATATATGCAGCTGAACATCAAAGACCACTCCGTCATCCGTGCCGGACACCTCGATTTGAATGACGAAACCACTTATTTCGGAAGATATCAGCGGAGAAGCATGGGACTGCAATATCAGACGCAGTTCGGGAAAGAGAATAAAACGTTCGTAGATGTTTCCGCAGGAGTTGCCCGAAGCGAATTTCACCGCATACGGTTTCAGGGCGTGGAAGGAAATCAAGGCCCGTATCGTTTGACAGGAAAAAACGGTGAGCAGTTTATCACCATTATTTCGGGTTCGGAACAAGTTTTTATTGACGGAATTTTAATGAAACGAGGCGAAAATCAGGATTACACCATTAATTATAACACCGGAGAAATTACTTTTACGAGTTTCCGCCCGATTTTCAAACAGAATTTCATCACCATATCTTATAATTATACCAACCGGAATTATTCGCGCTATCTTTTTACCGGAAACATTCAGCATCAAAGAGAAAAACTGAAAACGGGAATCAGCTGGTTCATGGAAAACGACAATAAAAATGCTCCGCTTTCCTTGAATTTAACCAAAGAAGACGAAGAAATTCTGGTGAACGCAGGAAATAACACCGACCTGATGTACGCTCCGTCCGGCGTGGTAACGGAATACGATGTGAATAAAATTCTTTACGAAAAAATTTCCGGCGCTTCCGGCGATTACTATCAGTTTTCTACGGATGAAAATGCGGTGCTGTATCAGGTTTCTTTCACCTATTTCGGGGAGAATCTCGGGGATTATGTTCTGGCGCAGACAACCAACAACGGAAGGGTTTTTGAATATGCAGGCGCTAATATGGGAAATTACCGCGCCGTTCGGAATCTTCCCGCTCCTCAGCAGTCTCAGGTTTTTTCTTTTAATTCCGAATATCTTTTGGACGAAGGGAAAATCGGGGCGGATTTTTCACTCAGCAATCACGATGTCAATCTTTTTTCTTCCAAAGATTCCAACGAAAACAAAGGCTATGCAGGAAGAATCTACGGAGCGAAAACCTTTGGCAAAAACAACTGGAAAGGAACGCCGTCTTTTGAATATCAGCATATATCGGGAAAGTTCAATATTTTAGACAGAATCAATGATGTAGAATTTGCAAGGGATTTCAACCTGATTCAGGAGTTTAACGAAAAAACACAAAACCGTTTTGTTTTCAGTTTTCAGAATCAATGGAAAAATCATTCTTTCCTGAATTACAAAATAAATTACCTCGATGAAAAGGATTCTTACAAAGGAATTAAAAACGATGTGGATTTTGGCTGGATAAAAGGAAAACTCAACACAACAGGGAATTTTTCCTACCTCAGTACGGGGTCCAATGATCTTAATACTACATTTGTGAGAGGAAATCTCCTTTCGGAACTGAACGGTAAAAAAGGAAGCTGGGGAATCGGCGGAAGCATGGAGCAGAACGTGAAAAAATACAGCGCTACCGGGCTTTACGACAATACGAGTTTCAGCTGGAAGGAAATTTTTGCCCAAAAGAAAATTGCCGATTCTGCACGGACAAAGCTCATGGCAAGACTTTATTTCCGTGATAACGACTCTATCCGCAACAATTCGCTGGAAAACATGAACCATATTCTCGGCGTAATGGCGGAAAGCCAAATCATCAAAACCGAAAAAACTACGCTGAACGCTTTAATTCATTACCGGAAATTTTATTATCAGAATCTGGATTTTGCCAATACGTTTAATCAGGATTTTGTAGTCGGAAATATTCTCTACAATCAGCAACTGTTCAAAAACGGAATGCGTTTGCAGGCATTTTACGAACTTGGAAACGGGCAGGAAGCACAACGGGAATTTCAATATATAAAGGTAACGGACGGACAAGGTGTCTACAAATGGACGGATTACAACGGCGACGGCATACAGCAGTTGGACGAATTTGAAGTTGCGGAATATGCCGACCTTGCGCAGTATATCAGGATATACACCAACACGGTGAACTACATTCCGTCCAATAAAAACAAAATGACGCTCGCTTTGTTTGTGAATCCGTCTGTGGTTTTCAATTCCGAAAACAAATTTCTGAAACGGTGGAATTTCAATGTTTCCCTCAATTCGCAGAACTCCTATTATAAAAAGGACAAAGTTTTCGTGCTGAGTCCGTTTACGAAGAATGAAGACCAGATTCTCCGCAATCAGAATTTTCTGGCTTCCGCGCAGTTCAATTCTACGGAATCCTCGGGCTGGAACGGAAACTACCGCTTTATTTCCAATGAAAATCTGATTAATGCCAATTTCAGCAATGAAGTTCGGGAGCAGACTTCCAATTTCCTCACGGTCGGGTATTGGTTCAATAAGGATTTCCGTCTGGACTGGGAAAATTCCGTGCATCAGATTCTCAATTCCTCGCAGATGTTTTCCTCCCGGGATTACAAACTGCACAATATTGAAACCCGCCCGAAAGCAACGTATAAATTCAATACCTCAGTTCAGGCAGAGCTTTCTTCGGCATTCCTCCGGAAAAAAAGAACCGACGGCAGCGAACTCCTTAAAACATTCGACATCACGGGAACATTGCAGTGGGAACGGAAGAAAACCTCACTCCGCGCCAATTTCTCTTTTATCAACAATGATTTCACGGGAGAAAGTTTTTCGATTGTCGGAAACCAAATGCTGGACGGACTGAAAGCCGGAAAAAATCAGGTGTGGAGCTTATATCTCCAGCAGGCGCTGAATGCTTTTATTATTTTAAATGTGAATTATGAAGGAAGAAATTCAGTGGAACGGACGATTCATATCGGCAGTGTGCAGGTGAAGGCGAGTTTTTGATTCGGGATTCAGAAGTATCCTCATTGCTGGGAGGAACTGTATTAATTCTTGATAAAAGTGATTTCAATCTTGATTTTTAGGCTAAATTTTCCCTTAAAACATATACAACTTTTCCGTCGTATGTAAAAAACAATATCTTTGCACTATATTTTGATTGAGGAAAATGACCATTAAAGAAAAACAGCAGGAACTCGTAAAAGATTTCGGTTTTCTGGACGACTGGGAACAGAAATACGAATACATTATCGAGCTTGGAAAAGAACTGAAAGGACTTCCGGAAGATAAAAAAACGGAAGACAATCTCATCAAAGGCTGCCAGTCCAAAGTATGGATTGATGCAGAGTTCAAAGACGGGAAACTGTTCTTTAATGCTGATTCGGACGGGATTTTGCCGAAAGGAATCGTCTCTCTTCTCGTTTCCATTTACAGCGGGCATCCTACAAAGGAAATTCTGGATTCCGATTTTAAATTTATCGAAGAAATCGGTCTGCAGGAATTTCTTTCCCCATCGAGAGCCAACGGACTCATGGCAATGACCAAACAAATCAAATTCTACGCAGTAGCTTACCAACTGAAGTCTTGACAAGAATTATTGCATATCGTTTTTCCGCTTTCGGAGATGTGGCGATGACGGTTCCGGTTTTCAAGGAAATACTGGAGCAGAACCCCAATCTGGAAATTATCATGGTAAGCCGGAGTAGTTTTAAAGACGCTTTCAACGGCTTTCCCCGGCTGATTTTCAAAGGAATAAATGTTGACGATTACAAAGGTTTTTTCGGAATGAAAAGACTGGCGGACGAAATTCATAAGGAATACAATCCGGATTATGTGGCTGATTTACACGATGTTATCCGAAGCAAAATATTAAACCGTGTTTTCAAAAACAAAGGATATAAAGTTTTCAAATTAAACAAAGGGAAAGAAGAAAAAGAAAACCTTACCGATATTCATAATATTGATAAAAAACCTCTGAAAAGAACCATTGAGCGATATGCCGATGTATTCAGGGAAATGGGATTTCCGTTAACGCTTCACGAAAAACTTGTTCCTTTACACAAAGATAAAAACGGTGTTGGAATCGCTCCTTTCGCACAGCATCAGGGGAAAATTCTTCCTTTGGAAAAAACCTTTGAGCTTGCCCGCATCATTTCCCGAAATCATAAAATCTATTTTTTTGGCGGAGGAAAAAAAGAAGTCGAAATCCTCACAAAATGGGAAAAACTCATTCCCAATTCCGAAAATTTAGCCGGAAAACTCACCTTGAAAGAAGAACTGGAAAAAATTTCCGGACTAAAAGTAATGGTTTCCATGGATTCCGCAAATATGCATCTGGCAAGTCTTGTGGGAACACGTTGTGTCTCCGTTTGGGGAGCAACACACCCTCATGCCGGGTTTTTAGGATATGGACAGAGCGAAGAAGATGCCGTACAGATTAACGACCTTTCCTGTCGTCCCTGCTCCGTTTTCGGGGATAAAGAATGCTACCGAGGTGATTACGCCTGTCTGGAAGAATTGAGCGTTCAGATGATTATTGACAAAATCAACCGACAGTAAAATACGTAGATTCTTTTGCAAACCTTAAAAATAAGAGAAGTCCATACTTTAGGTCAAACTCTTCACTACATGGCAAAAATATAAATCACTGACAATCGGCAAAATAAGTTGCTAAAAATTTACACAAACGACTGATATTCAGTGTATTATAGAAGTGTTGCCACACGCTTCCCTATGCAAAAGAATCCCAGTCGGGAGGATAAAAATAAGCAATTAGCTTCAATCCTAAAAGAAAATATTTCAAAAAATGATGCAAAAATAAATAGTCGCTCCTTATAATACCCCATTTTAATTTACGAAAGCAAAATTCGGGAGCAAATTTAGTCGGAATATGATGGATAAAAAATAGTTCAAAAGATTTTGTTTTAGGATTTCCATCATCTTTTTCA
>JASGDB010000024.1:0-12543 GCA_049841315.1 Bergeyella sp.
CCTGTATATGTTTACAACGTGGCAAAAGCTGCTGTGGGAGCCGCCCAGCATTTTGCAGTTGCTGTTTCAGAAAATCTTGCCGTCGGCTGTCCACCTTCAAAAATGTTTGAGACATTAAAAATTTATCCTAATCCTGCCCACGACATTCTCCATATCACCATGCTGAATACGGATTTAAGGGATTTCACGTTTGAGCTCAGAGATATGAGCGGGAAAATGATTTCAAAAACGCAAAACAACAGCATGATTGATGTTTCCGGGCTAAAACCGGGCATTTACACCGGAACGCTCAATGTGGAAGGTCAGGAAACGACGAAGAAAATTATTATTCAATAAGAACGATGATTTTAAAATATAAAAAATCCCGAATCTCTTTTGAAATTCGGGATTTTCATTAAACTATTTTATCTAAACCGCCACATTATTTTCCCTCAATGCATCATTAAGAGAGGTTTTTTTATCCGTAGATTCCTTTCTTTTACCGATAATCAACGCACAGGGAACTTGATATTCTCCCGCAGGAAATGTCTTTGTATAACTTCCCGGAATCACCACGGAGCGGGCAGGAACTCTGCCTTTCAATTCCACAGGCCGGTCTCCTGTAATGTCAATAATTTTAGTAGAAGCAGTTAGCACAACATTCGCACCCAAAACGGCTTCTTTTTCCACATGAACACCCTCTACGACGATACATCTCGAACCCACGAAAACATTGTCTTCAATAATCACCGGAGCTGCCTGAAGCGGCTCTAAAACTCCGCCGATTCCTACTCCGCCGCTCAGGTGTACATCTTTACCAATCTGCGCACAGCTACCTACGGTAGCCCAAGTATCCACCATCGTTCCGGAATCCACATACGCGCCGATATTTACGTAAGAAGGCATCATAATCACGCCCGAAGCCACAAAACTTCCGTGTCTTGCGATAGCATGAGGAACTACTCTTACCCCTTTTTCCGCATAACCTGTTTTCAAAGGAATTTTATCATGAAATTCAAAAGGGCCCACTTCAAGCGTCTGCATCTGCTGAATCGGGAAATACAGCACTACGGCTTTTTTCACCCATTCATTCACTTTCCATCCTTCCTGTGAGGGTTCTGCTACACGCAGTTCTCCTGCATCCAGTTTTGAAACCACTTCACGAATTGCATTCTGGTATTCGCTTTCCTTAATCAGCTCACGGTTGTCCCACGCTGCTTCAATTTTTTCCTGTAATGACATTTTTATATTTTAAATCTGTTATAATACTCTTTGGGCGTGCAGAAATGTTTTGTTCCAATAGTTCTCGCTCAATGAAGAAATAATTACCCCTTTTGAAGTAGAAGCATGGATGAATTTAATTTCCCCGTTACTGCTTATATCATGTACAATTCCTACATGGGATACTTTCACTCCGCCTGAAGTGGCAAAAAAGAGCAAATCTCCGGGGCGAACTTTCTGTATTGCCACTTTTTCTCCTACTTCAGCCTGGTCGGAAGACCTCCGCGGAAGTCTGTAATCATTTTCCTCAAAAACTTTTGCGGTAAAGCCCGAACAGTCAAAACCGGAAGATGTATTTCCTCCGTATTTGTATGGAGAACCGAGATATTTTTCGGCATCTTTCAGTAGATTTTTAATAGGCGCACCAATTTTTCCTGCATATTCCGATTCCAAATCACGGCTTACCGTTTTACTGCCGGCAGATTTTGCCGGAGTATATTTTTTAGATGTGGTTACCGGCTTTGACGTACCGCAGGAAACCACAACCAAAGCTGCTGCTATGCACAAAAAAAATCTTTTCATTTCCGCATTCTGACGCTTCAAATTTACTAAAAACAGGACAATCATAAGCTGTTTATTTTAAAGAGTAAAGAATAAATTCTTCAACAAATATATGAAATTTTCTATACTATAACTATAGTATGATTATAATAAAACTATACTATAAAATTTTTGCGGTTTGAAAATTTAAACTATCTTTGTTTTCTGATTTTTTTTGAATGGCAAAGTATAAAAGTCTTGTTGAGCTTCAGGGAAGCATCGGCGACCTCGTTTTCTACAATCTGAACGGGATTCCCGTGGTGCGCAGAAAAAGCGGATTCAGCAAGGAAGCCTACGAAAGCAATCCGAACTACAAAAAAGTTCGGGAAAACAGCACGGAATTCGGGCATTGTTCAAAATCGGGAAAACTCCTCAGAGAAACAGTAAAAGAGTATATAGGAGACTGCGAAGACCAATACATGTATCAGAAATTTGCCAAAGTAATGACGCAGATAAAAGACATGGACTACACTTCTGCAAAAGGAAAAAGACGAATTGAAAACGGATACCGGTCTCCCGAAGCAGTAAAACTTCTGGCGGATTTTCAGTTTGGAAAATTTGAACCTGCTTCAAAATATGCTGTTTCGGAACAGGCGATGTTCACCAAAACTGTTGTTCTGAAAAATAAAACGGACATCACCCAAATTCAGTTGCTTACTATAAAACCAGACTTTGAAAATCTGAAAACGGAAGTAAAAACACAACAGCACAAAGCAGGAAAAAATCTGAATTATGAATTTGATTTTCAGTTTGATGAAAGTGAAGGACTTCTCCTCTATTTTCTAATTCTGAAAAACAATGAAGAAATTATGGCGGCGGGATTTATCAATTAGAAATAAGTCTAAAAGTGCATAGTTTTTCACTATTTTTGACAATAAATACTTGAAATATATTTGGTAATTTTAAGAAAAGTTTTTATTTTTGCAAACCGTTAACCAACCTCTGACGAGAGCCGTGAATGTTGTTTAGCTTTCAACTTTATTTTTTTATAATAAAAAATGGATTTATTAAAGTACGTACAGGACAAGTACATTACAAAAAAAGAATTCCCTGAATTCAAAGCAGGAGACACAATTACTGTGTATTACGAAATTAAGGAAGGTAACAAAACTAGAACCCAGTTCTTCAAAGGCGTGGTAATCCAGCTGAGAGGAACAGGAGCTACCAAAACTTTCACCATCAGAAAAATGAGCGGTGATGTAGGTGTAGAAAGAGTTTTCCCAATCAACATGCCTGCCCTTCAGAAAATCGAAGTGGATAGAAGAGGTAAAGTAAGAAGAGCAAGAATCTACTACTTCAGAGACCTCAGAGGTAAGAAAGCGAGAATCAAAGATGTTCCTTTCAAAAAATAAGATTTTTATACATCACAATAAAATCCCTTTAAACGTAAGTTTAGAGGGGTTTTTTATGGATTCTTTAAAGCCAAATCTTTCAGAATTTGGAACACTGGTTTTAGGAAACACTCATCAGTGTAATATCTTAAAGTTCACACTTTTTCCACATTTTTTTGTGGATAACTAATATGCCTGAATTAAAACTTCGGAAGGAATGTGTAATTTCTCGTTCAGTTTTCTGATGATCTCCAAAGACAGTTTTCTTTTTCTGTTCAGTATTTCACTTGCTCTGCTTTTCAGTCCGATGGCTTTTGCAAGGTCGTTTTGAGAATAGTCGAGTTGTTCCATTCGGAATTTTATGGCTTCAATAGGGTCGGGAAATTCAATCGGGAAATTTTCGTTTTCATATTTTTCGATGAGGATTCCCAAAACTTCCAATTCATCACCTTCTTCTGTTCCGGGTTTTGCATCAAAAATTTCTTCGAGCCGTTCGAGAACTTTATTATAATCTTGTTCTGTTTTTATTGGTTTCATTTCTTTTAGATTTTATTGGCATCTATTTTATCGTATTCGGAGTGTGTCCCGATAAACCGAATCCACATCATTTGATAATGGAAATTAATTCTGACAATCAATCGGTAATTATTTCCTTTGATGTTAAAGCAAACTCTGTTGTCATTCAAAATACTTGCACTCGGAAAATCGCATTTCAGTTCATTCAGGTTTTTCCAAACACCTTTGTCAACTTCCTGATACCAAGATTTCAGTTGTTGTTCACAATCGGAATGGATTTCCCAAAATTCCCGCAATATTTTCTTTGCAATAACTCTCACATTTTTGTTTCTACAAACATAAACAAAAATTCCCATATTGGGAACTTTTTATTTTAATTTCTCTTTAATATACTTCGCTGTATGCGATTTTTTATTCTTCACCAAATCTTCCGGAGTTCCTGCAAAAACAATTTCTCCGCCGTATTTTCCGGCTTCGGGGCCGATGTCGATAATCCAGTCGGCGGATTTGATAATATCGGGTTGGTGTTCTATCACAATTACGGAATGTCCGAGATTAATGAGTGCCTGAAGTGATTTCAATAATTTTTTAATATCGTGGAAATGCAATCCGGTAGAAGGTTCATCGAAAATGAAAAGCGTTTTATCCGTCGTTACGCCTTTTACCAGAAACGATGCGAGTTTTACTCTTTGCGCTTCACCGCCGGAAAGTGTGGAAGAACTTTGCCCGAGTTGCAGATATCCCAAACCTACTTCCTGCAAAGGTTTCAGCTTCATCACGATTTTATCTTCTCTCAAATCTCCGAAAAACTCAACGGCATCATCAACGGTTAAATGAAGAATATCTGAGATGTTTTTTTCATCCACTTTCACTTCGAGGATTTCGTTTTTGAAGCGTTTTCCGTGGCACACTTCACATTCCAGCTCAATGTCCGCCATAAACTGCATCGAAACATTAATCACGCCCTCTCCTTTACATTCATCGCATCTTCCGCCATCTACATTGAAAGAAAAATGTTTCGGTTTCAGTCCTAAAACTTTTGCAGATTTCTGTTTAGAATACAAATCCCGAATATCGTCGTATGCTTTCAGATACGTTACAGGATTGGAACGTGAGGATTTCCCAATCGGATTCTGGTCAATCAGTTCAATATTTTTGATGAGTTTTTTCGGAAATTCCACGGAATCGTAATCGCCTTTTTTTCCGCCCATTCCTAATTGAATCTGGATATCATTGGTCAGAATTTCCTTCATCAAAGTCGATTTTCCACTTCCCGAAACTCCGGAAATCACTACCAGACTTTCCAATGGAACATCTGCATCGATATTTTTCAGATTATTCTGTCTCGCTCCTTTTATATGAATCCATTCTTTCGGTTTTCTGCGTTTTTCGGGAACTTCGATTTCTAATTTTCCGGTTAAATATTTCGAGGTTAAAGTATCTGCATTTTTTAAATCTTTGAAATTTCCTGCAAAAACCAGTTCTCCTCCCAAATATCCTGCTTCGGGACCGATATCAATAATATAATCTGCCGATTTCATCACATCTTCATCGTGTTCTACCACAATCACGGTGTTTCCTAAATCTCTTAACTGCTTCAACACTTCAATCAGATTTTCCGTATCTCTGGAATGTAAACCAATAGACGGTTCGTCCAGAATATAGATAGAGCCGACCAAAGAACTTCCCAAACTCGTCGCCAAATTAATTCTTTGAGATTCTCCACCGGAAAGCGTATTGGAAGTCCGGTTCAAAGTTAAATATCCGAGTCCGACTTTTATCAGAAATTCCAGCCGTGTCGTGATTTCGTAAGTGAGGCGTTTTGCAACTTCGGTCTCGTATTCCGTGAGTTTCAGGCTTTTTATCAAAGGTAAAAGTTCGTCCAAAGGAAGTGCTATCATTTCCTGAATCGTATGTCCGCAGATTTTCACCCATTCCGTTTCTTTTCTTAAACGCAAACCTTCACATTCCGGACAGTTGGTTTTTCCGCGATAGCGCGACAACATTACTCTGTACTGTATTTTGTAGAGATTTTCTTCGAGCATTTTAAAGAAATTGTCAATGCTTGGAAAACTTCTCGAGTGATCGCCTTTCCAGAGGAAATTTTTCTGCTCTTTCGTCAGTTGGAAATACGGCTTGTGAATCGGGAAATCTTTTGCTTTTTTAATGAAATCTTTTTTCCATTCGTTCATACTTTCGCCTTTCCAGGAAGCAACGGCATCTTCAAAAACGGAAAGATTTTTATTCGGAACTACCAGATCTTCATCAATTCCGATCACTTTTCCGTAACCTTCGCAAAGCGGACAAGCACCGTAAGGATTATTAAAACTGAAAAAATGAACATTCGGTTCGAGAAATTCCATTCCGTCCAGCTCGAATTTATTGGAAAATTCATTGATTTTTCCGTTGTCCGTATTTTTTACATATAAATAACCTCGACCTTCGTAAAACGCCATCTGCACGGAATCCGCCAATCTTTGCAGGAAACTTTCATCTTCTTCGTATTTGAAACGGTCAATCACCAGATTAATTTTCATTTCCTTTTCCGGCACAAATCCGAAACTTTCCAAATCTTCGATTCCCACAATATTTTCATTGATTTCTAATCTTGTAAAACCGGAAACTTTCAGCGTGTTCAAAGTTTCCATAAAATTTTTACCGTCAAAAATCAAGGGAACGCTCAGAACGAAATAGGTATCTTTTTTTGATTTTTTAATGAAATCGATAACGTCGGAAACGCTGTCTTTCTTCACTTCCTTTCCGGAAACAGGCGAAAAAGTCCGCCCGATTCTGGCAAAAAGCAGTTTCAGATAATCGTAAATTTCAGTAGAAGTCCCGACTGTGGAGCGCGGATTGGAAGAAATCACTTTCTGCTGAATCGCAATGGAAGGTGCCAAACCTTTGATATCGTCCACTTTAGGCTTTTCTAATTTTCCCAAAAATTGCCTTGCGTAAGAACTCAAACTTTCCACATATCTTCGTTGTCCTTCCGCATAAATGGTATCGAAAGCCAGCGAAGATTTTCCCGAACCGGAAACTCCCGTAATCACCACGAGTTTGTTTTTCGGAATGATAACATCAATGTGTTTCAGGTTGTTGAGATGCGCGTTTTTTACGAAAATTTCCTTTTTTATATCGATTTCAGAAGTTGTAGCCATAGCAAAAATAAGACCTGCAAAATTACGGTTTTTTGATGATAAAGGAAAGAATGGCAGACGGACTTTGTGTGGAAAAATAATATTTTCAGGAAAATTTAAACAAACTTTTAGGAAATGTTTACATTTGCAATTCTTATGAATATTTACACGGATTTATCACAATATCAGTCTGCAAAACCACTGGCTTTGTCCCTCGGAATGTTCGACGGAGTACATATCGGACACCAATCTATTATTGATGAACTGAACAGAATCAGCAGGGAAAACCATCTGGAATCCGCTGTTCTGACGTTCTGGCCTCATCCCCGATTGGTTTTTAATCCCGATGAAGAACTGAAACTCCTCAACACATTGGAAGAAAAAACAGAACTTCTCAACAATTACGGCATCCATAATCTTTTTTTGCAAGCCTTTGATGAAGCATTTCGGAATCTGACAGGTGAAGAATTTGTGAAGCAGATTTTAGTGAAAAAACTGAATGTAAAATACCTGATTGTCGGCTACGACCATGTTTTCGGGAAAAACAGAAGCGGAAATTTTGAACTTTTGCAGAAGCTCGCTCCCGAACTCGGTTTTGAAGTGGAACAAATGGAAGCCGTGAATATTCACAACAAAAATATTTCGTCAACTAAGGTGAGAAATGCGCTTTCGGAGGGCAATATTCCGGAAGCGAATGAAATGCTCGGCTACTTTTACTCTGTTTCCGGCACGGTGATTCATGGTAAAAAAATCGGAAGAGCCATCGGCTATCCCACTGCCAATATCGAAACCGAAAACCTGAAATTTCTTCCGAAAAAAGGCGCATACATTGTTGATGTTTTTGTGAAAAATTCCCAATACAAAGGAATGTTGAGCATCGGAACGAATCCGACAGTAAACGGAGAAAAGCTGACGACGGAAGTGTATATTTTAGATTTTAACGAAGATATTTACGGTGAAAAAATTAAAGTCAGTTTCAGGGATTTTCTTCATGATGAAATTAAATTTGAAAGCATTGAAAAACTGATTGAAAGGCTGGATGAAGATAAAAGGATGACGGAAAGATTTTATACTGACAAATTGCAATAGTTCTTTTCCCTAAAACGATTAAGAAAGATAAAGCATGAAAACAGGGAATTATTTTTCTAAATTCATAATGAAAGTCTTTTGAAATTCTGAATCGATATTGAATCCATTTTAATAACTTTGGTTCAAAATTCAGAACAATATGGAGCAATTCAGCGAAAACATCCACCTTTTCCCTACTTCGGATTATCTCAATCATCCGATTGTGGAACAAACGGAATACCTTGTAGACGGCGATTTCAAACAATGGAACGGTGATTTCAAAAACGTTTTTTCCGCCATAAAAGCCAATAACAACGGAACGATGGAAGACATCTACCTCGGAAAAATCCCGAATGCAGGACTTGATGAAGCAATGGAATGTCTGGACGCGGCGGACAGAGCGTACGATAACGGTTTCGGGTACTGGCCTACGCTTTCCGTAGCAGAAAGAATCAAGCATGTGGAAGTGTTCATCAAGGAAATGGTAGGACTCCGCGAACAGATTGTTCAGCTTCTGATGTGGGAAATCGGGAAAAACAGAGCCGATTCCGAAAAGGAATTCGACAGAACCGTTGCCTATATTTACGATACGATTAACGCATTGAAAGACCTCGACCGAAAAAGCGCATCATTCACCATGGAAAGCGGAATTATCGGGCAAATCAGGCGTTCTCCGCTGGGGATTACGCTTTGTATCGGGCCGTACAATTATCCTTTGAACGAAACGTATACGCTTCTGATTCCTGCGCTCATTATGGGAAATGTGGTGCTTTTCAAACCGCCGAAATACGGATGTCTTCTGCATTATGCTTTGAGCAAGGCTTTACAGAAAAGTTTCCCTAAAGGCGTGGTGAATTACATCTACGGAAAAGGTGCAGAAGTTATAGAACCGATGATGAATACAGGAAAAATCAATGTTCTCACGCTCATTGCTTCGAGCAAGGTTGCCGACCAGCTAAAAAAATCCCACCCGAAAGTAAACCGTCTCCGCTCCATTCTCGGGCTGGATGCCAAAAATCCGGGAATTATATTGAAAGATGCCGACATCAACAGTGCTGTGGACGAATGTGTGGCAGGTTCTCTTTCCTTTAACGGACAGAGATGTACGGCTTTAAAAATTCTGTTTGTTCACGAAGACATTGCTGAAGAATTCGTTCGTAAATTCTCCGAAAAAGTGGACCAGCTGAAAGCCGGAATGCCATGGGACAATGCTTTTATCACTCCGCTTCCCGAAGACGGAAAAGTGGATTATCTCAATGCTTTGGTGAAAGATACTGAAGAAAAAGGGGCAAAAATCGTTAATGCAAACGGCGGAAAATCGGTGGGAAGCCTTTATGCACCAACGGTTCTTTATCCCGTAAATTCCGATATGAAAGTCTATCATGTGGAACAGTTCGGGCCAGTTGTTCCGATTGTTCCTTTTAAAGAGCTTCAGGAGACGATTGATTATATGATTCACAGCGATTACGGACAGCAGGTAAGTATTTTCAGTACCAATCATCAGGAAATTGCCCGAATGATTGACGGCTTCGTGAATCTGGTTTCGAGAGTGAATATCAACACGCAATCGCAGAGAGGCCCCGATGTTTTCCCGTTTACCGGAAGAAAAGATTCCGCCGAAGGAACGCTTTCCGTATACGATGCACTGCGCTCGTTCTCTATCCGGACAATGGTTGCCACGAAAGAAAACGACCTGAATAAGGAAATTTTCAATACGATTGTGAGCGAGCAGGAATCGAGCTTTTTGAGTACGAAGTTTTTGTTTTAATATATTTCCAGTTCAATCACATAACCTTCGTGTCCTCTTACATTCATAAAATTTCCGCCTTCAAAATACAGATATTGTCCTTTAATTCCTTTTAAAACGCCCTCAAATTCAGGGTTTTTGTCCAGAGTGAAAACGGTAATATTTTCCGGTGCTTGGTATGGGAAATCCAGTTTTACAATTTCGCTGTCGTCCAGTGCAAATTTCTTGAAATCGTTCGGAAAATAGTCTGCGACTTTATTGCGGAAATCGGCTAAATCCAGGTCGTTTTCAAAATCATCGGAAAGCATTTTTTTGTAATTGGTTTTGTCGGGAAGATGTTTTTTCAGTTCCACTTCTATCATTCCGGCTTCGTAGCGGTTTTCGGTTTTGGCAATCGGTAAAGCGAAAGTTGCGCCTTGGTCTATCCAGCGTGTCGGAATCTGCGAAACTCTCGTTACGCCCACTTTCACATCGCCTGTATAAGCGAGATAAACGATGTGCGGAACGAGTTGGATTTCTTTCTCAACGCTTAAATTTCGTTCCTCAATTCCCAAATGTGCGGTGGAAAGTTCGGGGCGGATAATGGTATCGCTGGCGTAAGGACTTTCAAAAAAGCACTTTTTGCAAAATCCCATTCGGAAGATTTTCTCGTCGCTACCGCAATTCACGCATTCGTAACCGATATGTTTGATTTTCAGGTTTTTCCCGAAAAGTTGGTTCATACTGATTAAATCGTTTTTCAGGTTCAGATAATACTGAATCGGTTCTGCGTTTTGGGAAATCATTTTCAGAATTTGTCCGGAGAATTGCATAGCGTAAATTTTGAGTAAAAGTAGGGAATATTTGTGTAAATTTGTTGTATAAAACAGAAAATGAAACAACGGTTTTATTTTGACACTTCAGTTTTTGGAGGTGTTTATGATAAAGAATTTGAAGAAGAAACGCTTCAACTTTTTGAACGTGTAAAATTGGGGAAAATCATTTGTATGTATTCGGATTTGACGGAAACAGAACTTTTGAAAGCACCGGAAAATGTAATAAAATATTTTAAAGATTTGCCGAAAGAACACACAGAAAGAGTTATTGTAAATGCTGAAATCATCGAACTCGCCACTAAATACGTTGAAGAAAATGTAGTTGGAAAAACAAGTTTTGACGACTGTTTGCACATCGCAACAGCAACATTATACAAAGCGGATATTTTGGTCAGTTGGAATTTCAAACATATCGTAAATGTTTACAGAATAAGAGGTTATAATTCAATCAACTTGCGAATGAATTACATTTCGTTGGAAATTCGTTCGCCAAAAGAAATATTAGAGTATGAAGACTAAAAACAAAACACAGCAAAAAGAGTTTGATGCGGTAAAAACATTCAGACAGATTAAAGAAAAAATTTCCAAAGATTTGGTGGACAAAACAGCCGAACAAATAATGGATTATTTGAAAAAAAACAGTTTAAAACTTCAATCTGAAAAATAATAACGTATTCATTTTCAGAATTTGTCCGGAGAATTGCATAGCGTAAATTTTGAGTAAAAATAGGGAATATTTGTGTATTTTAGCCATTGATAAAAATCTTTTATGAAAACCTTTTACTCCTTTTTATTGACAGGAATATTATTCCTTACAAGTTGTTCCAACGCTTCGCAACCAAGCGACCCGATTCCCGAACACGAAACATTTACGATTAAGTCCAAACAAGTAGGAGAAGACAGAGTAATAAATGTATGGACACCGCAAGATTACAAAACGAGTTCAGACTCTTTGCCCGTAATGTATATGGCAGACGGTGGAACAAAGGAAGATTTTCCTCACATTGCAAACACTTTGGCAAAACTCATCAAAGAGAAAAAGATTAAGCCTTTAATTCTCGTAGGAATTGAAAACACACAAAGAAGGAGAGATTTGACAGGTTTTACAGAAATTGCAAAGGACAAAGAAATTGCACCGGTTGTGGGAGGTTCGGAAAAATTCAGAGCGTTTATTAAAGATGAACTTTTTTCCGAAATCGACAAACGATACAGAACAACGAACGAAAAGAGCATCATTGGAGAATCCGCATCTGGACTTTTTGTAATGGAAACATTCTTCCTGACACCCGAAATGTTTGACAATTACATCGCTTTTGACCCGTCATTATGGTGGAACAACCATTATTTGGTAAGAACAGCAAAAGAACATTTAGCCAAATTTCCAACCGATAAAAAAGTTTTGTGGTTTGCAGGTTCAAAAGCAACAGATATTTCCCTCTATACAAAGGAATTAGCAAATGTCTTCAAAACCGAAAGCCCTGCAAATTTAAAGTGGGAATATTCAGACGAACCGAAAGAAAAACATACAACAATTTTCAGAGCGACAAAAGAAAAAGCAATAATTTGGGCATTAAACAAAACTGAATAAAAAAAACGCAACTTTTCGGGTTGCGTTTTTTGGATAGTAATTATAAAAGAGATTTTTAATTTCACTTATAAAGACAATTCAATTTCAAATCCTTAACTTGCTACTCCTTCAAAAAATACTCGTCCAATTTTCGGTTGTGGGATAAATTTCATCATCGGTTCTTTGTGTCAAATTATTAAACGATGAAATTTAAAAACTTACACAATCAGAAAAAACCGTTGTTAATTGCCAATGTGTGGGATGTTCAAAGTGTAAAAATTGCTGAGGAATTAAACTTTCAGGCAATCGGAACTTCGAGTGCGGCAATCGCAGTTTATAATAAGCAGTCAGATGTATTTGAAAGAAATAGTGAAATTATAAAAAAACCCTTCAGAGTTTCAAATTCTGAAAGGGGTTTTTATTATGAAAAAAATGTGGTTCTTCGACAAAAACTGTGGATTTTAAAATTAACATTTATCTATAAATTCTCAATTCCTGTTCTTTTGTCTTGAAACAAAAGAACCAAAAGTTCAAGACTTGGAAACTCGGCTAAAATTTTAAA
>JASGDB010000025.1:0-8597 GCA_049841315.1 Bergeyella sp.
AGTTCGGGAGCGTTGGTTGCGGCGATTTTTGAAAAATATTCTGTCGTAAAACGCAATCCCGAAAATATTTCCAAAGACGAATTAAAGGATTTAAAATCCTTTTTCGGAATTTTGGAAAGTTATTTTCACGGGAAAAGTTCGGGAATCGACCCGCTTATTTGTTATATGAATCTGCCGATTCTTATCGAAAATAAAAATAGTGTGGACAAAGTTTCCATCCCGAAAGAGGAATTGGGAAAAGGTGCGATTTTCCTAATCGATTCGGGAATGACCGGCGAAACCGGACCGATGATTCAGATTTTCTTTGAAAAACTGAAAAACGAAGGGTTCCGCAAAACGCTGAAAGAGGAATTTATCCGCTACAACAACGCTTGTATAGACACTTTTCTGAAAAAAGATATGAATCCGTTTTTCCGAAATCTCAAAAAATTATCGGTTTGGGCTTACGAACATTTCCGACCGATGATTCCGGAAAATCTTTTCAACGTCTGGAAAAAAGGTCTGGATTCCAATGCGTATTATCTCAAACTTTGCGGAAGCGGTGGCGGCGGTTATATTTTGGGCTTTTCCAAAGACTATGCAAAAGCCGAAAAAATGCTCGAAGGGTTTCATAAAGAAGTGATTTACAGGTTTTAATTTTTAAAAATAACCGATAATACAAAACCCTTTCAGAGTCTCAAAAAACCTCATAGGTTTTCGAAACCTATGAGGTTTAATGGTCTTTTGATAAAAATGTGAATAAACTGAACCCTTTCAGAGTCTCAAATTTTGAAGGGGTTTGATAAATAAACCAAAAAGGGGTTTTATAGAATAAGAATGGATTTAATCAATGCAATTATTATCGCTGTTATCGAGGGACTTACGGAATACCTTCCCATTTCCTCGACTGCCCACATGGGTTTTGCCGCTGCGCTGATGGGGATGGAAGAAAGCGAATTTATTAAAATGTTTCAGGTGTCCATTCAGTTTGGGGCAATTTTATCGATTGTAGTTCTGTACTGGAAAAAATTCTTTGATTTTTCCAATCTTAATTTTTATTTAAAACTGGCTTTTGCCGTGATTCCCGCATTGGTATTGGGTTATCTTTTGGATGATAAAATAGAGGCGGTTCTGGGAAATCAGATAGCAATTTCTACGGTTTTAATTTTGGGAGGAATTGTCCTAATTTTCTGCGACAAATGGTTTAAAAATCCCAAAATCCACGATGAAAAGGACATTTCATATAAGAAAGCGCTGATGATTGGTTTCTGGCAGTGTATGGCGATGATGCCGGGAACAAGCCGTTCGGCAGCCTCCATTATCGGAGGAATGACACAGGGACTGAGCCGGAAATCGGCCGCTGAATTTTCGTTTTTTCTGGCGGTTCCTACCATGCTGGCGGTAACAGTGTATTCCATTTTTGTAAAAACATGGGGAAAGGGAACGGTGAATGAAATGAAAGGCTATGAAATGATTCTTCAGGACAATCACCATATCATGCTGTTTTTGGTTGGAAATGTTGTCGCTTTTATCGTGGCGATGATTGCAGTGAAGTTTTTCATTTCGGTTCTTACGAAGTTTGGATTTAAGGCTTGGGGCTGGTACAGAATTGTGGTAGGAATTGGTCTGCTGATATATTTTTCGATGAATAAATGAATATATAATGATGAATAACACTATCAGAAAAGCCACCATTCAGGATTTGGAAGAGCTGTCAGAATTATTTGATGAATACAGAATATTTTATCACAAAACTTCGGATTTATCGGGTGCATATCAATTTTTGTCCGAAAGATTAGAAAAAAAAGATTCCGAAATTTTTGTGGCAGAAAACCAGGGAAAATTGATTGGATTTACTCAGCTTTATCCTTTGTTTTCTTCCACCAGAATGAGACGTTATTGGCTGTTGAACGACCTTTTTGTCGATGCCGGTTTTCGTGGAAAAGGATTTTCAAAAAAACTGATTGAAGCGGCAAAACAACTTTGCAGGGAAACGGATTCCTGCGGAATGTATCTGGAAACATCGAAGGAAAATATTATCGGAAATCAGCTTTATCCAAGCTGTGGTTTCAAAAAATATGACGAAGTGAATTTTTACGAATGGGAACTCGAAAATTGATTGCCAAAGCTCAACAATGACCGCCGAACAACTACAATCAGGACAAATTCTTTTGGTGGATAAACCATTGGACTGGACGTCTTTTCAGGCGGTTAACAAATTGAAATACAAGCTCAAAAGAGAATTTAAAGAGCTTCCGAAAAAATTTAAAATCGGTCACGCCGGAACGCTCGACCCTAAAGCAACCGGACTTCTCATCGTATGCACCGGAAAATTCACGAAAAAAATTCCTGAAATTCAGGATGCTCCGAAAGAATACTTCACCGAAATCAAAATCGGAGTACAAACCGAAAGCTACGACACCGAAAAACCTGAAATTCTTCATCAGGATTTTTCCCATATTTCAGAAGAAAAAATTCATAGGGTTTTAACAGTATTTATCGGAGAAATCGAGCAGAAACCGCCCGTTTTTTCCGCCATAAAAATCGACGGAAATCGTGCCTACGATTTGGCGAGAAAAGGCAAGGAAGTGGAAATGAAATCCCGCAAAACCACGATTCATTATCTCAATGATGTGGAAATCGAACTGCCTTTTGTCCGCTTTACAGTCGGCTGTTCCAAGGGAACGTACATCAGAAGCCTCGCTCACGATATAGGGCAGAAACTGGAGGTCGGAGCGTATCTTACACAGCTCAGAAGAACCAAAATCGGGGATCACAAAGTAGAGGACGCTTCTTCGGAGTTTCTCAATAATGATTTTCGTTTCGGGGATTGTGTTTTGCCGCAAATGCACGAATATTGAGAGGTTTTTAAAGGCTCTCCAAATACGCATTCCAGCCCGCAGTTTTATAGCTCAGCGCAGCCTGTTCCGCATTGGCAGCTTTGTAAATGCCGCGCCCGACAATCATAAAATCGGTGTGAAGATTTTTGAAAACATGTTGAGGTGTGTTGTACTGCTGCCCTTTTCCGTCTCCTTTATCCGCAAGATTCACTCCCGGAGTAAAGAGCAAAAGCTCATCAGAAACCGGTTTTTGGGAAACACCTCCGATAACGTTAGGGTGGGAAAGAGCTGTCTTTTGAGCCTCTTCAAAATAATGATTGTCCGTAAGCGTTCCTTTGGAAGACATGCTCAAAATCGCAACAACACCGACATTTCTGAAACAATCCAAAGAATCATAACCGCCAATGACCTGAGCCGTTACAAAATCCGCCCAGTTGGAAATTTTATACATTCCGTAGGAAAACTGCAGTTCCTGAGTGCTGCCGATGTCTGCAAATTTCCGGTCTTCCATCAGTAGGAAATTATATTTGGCTGCCATATCTTTTAGCGGAAGAATTGTTGTATCATGGTCAAAATCGGTGATAATATCAATATGGGTTTTCAAAGCGACAATGTGAGGACCAACTTTTTCAGCAAAATCCAGAAGCTCTTTTGTCGTTACAACATCAGCGGATGCGATGAGGTTGGATTTTTTCTCAATGGAAATTTCCAGAAGCCTTTTCGCAACGGAATGGTCGGCGGATGCTAATTTCTGTTCATAAGAAAGCCTTTTTTTTTCTTCAAATGTAATGACGTTTCCGGCAAGAAAATCTTTGATTCTCGACACTTCATCATCCGCAAGTTTGTTTTCATCCTGAAGAATCTGAACGATTTCCGAAATGCTGAACAGCACATGAACATTGTAGCCTTTGCTTTCCAGAAGCTCTTTTCCGCCCTGTTCACGGTCGAGAACGACAACGATGTCGGAAACGGAAATTCCCTCGTTTTCAATTTCGGGAATGGTTTCCAGAAGCGACTTTCCGGAAGTGATGACATCTTCCACCAAAAGACAGTTTTGCCCTTTTTTGAAAATTCCCTCAATCATTTTTTTAGTTCCGTATTCTTTGGCTTCCTTTCTTTTGATAATCAAAGGAATATAGCTTTCCAGAGACATTGCCGTTGCCATTGGAAGCGCCGCATAAGGAACACCGCAAATCAGGTCGAAATTATCCAAAGGAAGCATTTCCAAAAGATAGTTGGCAAGGTTTTTCAGGATTTTAGGCTCTGAAGCCAAAGGGCGGAGGTCAACATAAAAAGGGCTTTCAATACCGCTTTTCAGTGTGAATCTTCCGAATTTGATAATGCCGAGATTGTAACATTCCAAAAAAAAATCTTTTTTACTTTCCATTTTACTTTTTACGATTTCTACAAAGTTAAGGATTTCATTACCTTTGAAAAAATTTAAAACGACCAATGAAACAAAAACTATCTTTCCTGCTCATTTTCTGTTCTTTTTTCCTGCTTAATGCTCAGATAGAAGAAAAAAAATTAGATGAACTGATTAAAAACACGCTCAAAACTTTTGATGTTCCGGGAATGTCCGTAGGAATTATCAAAGACGGAAAAACGGTGTATGCAAAAGGTTCTGGCGTACGCTCGCTGTCGAATAATCTTGCGATGACCGAGCGGACTTTGGTGGGAATCGCTTCCAATTCAAAAGGTTTTACCTGCGTTGCGCTGGCAATTCTGGCGGATGAGGGAAGGCTGGATTGGGATGATAAAGTTACCCAATTCATCCCCGAATTTCAGATGTACGATTCTTATGTCTCCAAAGAAATTACGATTAAAGACCTTGTAACACACCGTGCAGGACTTGGGCTCGGGCAGGGAGATTTGATGTTTTTTCCTGAGGGCGGAAGTCTTACGGTAAACGATATCGTCCACAATGTCCGCTATCTGAAACCTGAACATTCTTTCCGGAATAAAATGGATTATAACAATATCATGTTCATCGTTGCCGGAGAAGTCATTCACAGAGTTTCCGGAATGAGCTGGGCAGAGTTTATCGAAAAAAGAATCATGAAGCCTGTCGGAATGAATTCCAGCTACGGAAGCTACAACCGTGCAGTAAAAGCAGGAGCAGACAATCTCATTGATGCTCACGCTCCCATAAACGGAAAAGCTACAGCAGTTCCCCACGATTGGAACGAAACAGCCAATGCCGCAGGTGGAATCATGAGTAATATTGAGGATATGCTGATTTGGGCAGAATGTCTTATGAACGGTTTCACGACAAAAGACGGTAAAAAACTCGTTTCCGATAAGCAGATTCAGCAGTTATGGCAGATTCAGCAGCCGATTCCCATGGCTTTGAAAAATCCTTATGACAGCAGTTTTTACGGATACGGATTGGGCTGGTTTCTCAGCGATGTGAAAGGATATAAGCAGGTTCAGCATACCGGCGGTTTGATAGGAACTGTAACGCAGTTTACTCTAATTCCCGACCTGAAACTCGGAATTGTGGTGCTTACGAATCAGCAGAGCGGTGCGGCTTTCAATACGATTACCAATACGGTGAAAGATTCCTATCTCGGAATTGACGACCGTAACTGGCTGAAAACCTACGGAGAACGCAAGGCAAAATTTGATGCGGATATCGAAAAAGGCAAAGCTGAAGTTTTGGCGAAATCAAATGCTTTTGCCAAAATGAAAGCACAGCACCCGAAACCTGAACAGTATCTCGGAACGTATACGGATGAATGGTTCGGAGATGTGGATATTTTCTCGCAGAATAACGAAACGAGAGTAGTTTGCAAAAATTCACCGCGTCTGAAAGGGCAGCTGATTCCGTATTCGACAAACACCTTTATTATCAAATGGGAAGACAGAAGCTATGATGCGGATGCCTTCATTATTTTCGGATTTGATGAAAACGGAAAGGCGCAGTCAGCGAAAATCAAACCGATTTCGGAAATTACCGATTTCAGCTTCGATTTTGAGGATTTGGATTTAAAGAGAACGAAATAAATATTCCGTTATTGCGAGCGGAGCGAAGCAATCTTTTGATAATGAGTTCCTAAATGGTTAAGGATTGCTTCATTTCGCTCTTTAAAAACACCCCGTCAAAATTTTCTTTTTGAAAATTTTGCCACCCCTCTGAAAGAGGGGAATATCTCGTATCCCAAAACTCGTATCGTATCTCGTATCTCTTACCCCGAAACACTTGGCTCTTTTTACTTTTTCCTTGGCTCTTACAAAACTTCTTTTGGTACAAAGAAATGCGCCAATCTTTTCTCCGCACTTTCAAACAATGACCATCCCTCTGCATCAACTTCAAAAACAGCAATCCCGCAGGTCGGAAATTCAACGGTTTCGGAAGTGAGAGAACTCGCAAATTCAGAAATTCCCGGATTATGGGAAAACAATGCAACCGAATTAAATTCGTCATCCAGACTGAAAATCGTACTAAGAAAATCTTCCTGATGAGGCTCGTATAAATCTTCCGCTTTTTTGATGTTCGGTTTTCCGAAAATTTCAGCGAAATAACGGCAGGTCGTCAATGCTCTTTTTGCCGGACTACTCACAAATTGGTCGATTTCAATGCCTTGTTCCAGAAGAAATTTCGCCATTTTCGGAGCGTCTTTATGCCCGCGCTCGTTCAGAGGACGGTCAAAATCAGGAACATCGAAAGTCCAGTCGCTTTTTGCGTGTCTTACCAGAATCAGTGTTTTCATGCGGACTAAATTATAAAAAAATCGGAATTGGAAAGGATTCCGGCTGAATTATTTTTTAAAATAAATTAGTAAATTTGCAAAATATGGCACAAATCCTTGCAATCGACTATGGAAAAGCACGTTGCGGAATTGCAGCGACGGACGATATGCAGATTATCGCAAGCGGTCTGGACACTGTGAAAACTGCGGAACTGATGACTTTTTTAAAGAAATATTTCTCTGAAAATATGGTGGAAACAGCAGTTTTCGGACTGCCGACCGATTTGAAAGGAAATCTTTCCGAAGTAGAGCAGGATATTAGAACTTTTATAGAACGTTTTCAAACGGAATTTCCCGATGTGAAAGTGGAGCGCTTGGACGAACGTTTTACTTCAAAAATGGCTTCATTTTTCATCAGCCAAAGCGGAAAAAGCAAGAAGCAGAGGCAGGAAAAAGGATTGATAGACAAGGTGAGTGCAACGATTATTTTACAGAATTTTTTAGAACAGAAACAAAGATGATTTTACCAATAAGAGCCTACGGCGACCCGGTTCTCAGAAAGCATTGCGAGGAAATTGACAGCAGTTATCCCGATGTGAAAGAACTCGTGGAAAATATGTTTGAAACCATGTACAACGCCAACGGAATCGGGCTTGCGGCACCGCAGATTGGTCTCGATATACGCCTTTTCGTGGTTGATGTTTCTCCTCTTGCGGACGACGAGGATTATGAAGACATCGCAGATGAGCTCGAAAATTTCAAAAAGGTTTTCATCAATGCAAAAATCCTTGAGGAAAGCGGTGAAGAATGGAAATTCAACGAAGGATGCCTTTCCATTCCGGATGTCCGGGAAGACGTGAAAAGAAAAGAAACGATTCTTATCGAATATTTTGACGAAAATTTTGTGAAACATACCGATACTTTTTCCGATATTCGTGCCCGCGTAATTCAGCATGAGTACGACCACATTGAGGGAGTTCTGTTTACCGACCACCTGAGCGCACTGAAAAAGAAGCTCGTGAAAGGAAAACTGAACAGAATCACTCAAGGCGATGTGAGTGTGAATTATAAAATGCGCTTTCCGAAAAGTTAGAAATACGAGGAGACTTTGTGAAAGGGAGAACCCGAAATGCGCATCTCGTACCTCGTAACACAATTTAAACAACAAAAATCAAATATCAGCAATGCAGTTAGAAAAAATTATTTCGATTTCCGGAAAACCCGGACTTTTTAAATTGGTTTCTCAGCTCAGAAACGGATTTATCATCGAAGATGTAACCTCAAAAAAGAAAATCAGCATCGGAAATTCTTCTCAGGTAAGCCTTTTGGATAATATTTCCATGTATACTTTTGAAAAGGAAGTTCCGCTTTTTGATGTTTTTGAAAATATCGCGAAAAGCACCGGTTATAAGGAAACCATTTCCCACAAATCCTCTGATGCGGAATTAAGGGAATTTATGTCAACCGCACTTCCGAATTATGATGTGGAAAGAGTATATGTTTCCGATATCAAAAAGCTGGCGCAGTGGTACAATACATTGCACAAAGCAGGATACATCTCTCCCGAAAGTTTTGTAAAAGCAGAGCCGGAAACTCTTGACCCTGAAAATCAGGCAGAAGAAACCGCTACAGAAAAGAAACCGGCTCCGAAAAAAACAGCTCCGAAAGCCGATAAAACTGCTGCTCCGAAAGCGAAAGTTTCCACGCAGGCAGCAAAATCCGCTCCGAAAAGTACGCACAGAAAACAGGGATAATCCCTGAATCATAAAAGAAAAACTTTGTCAAACAGCAATGATTTTGGCAAAGTTTTTTGTTTTGAGTTACGGGTTTTGTAGTTTTTTAATAAGTTGGCTCTTCGCCATTTTGTATGGAAAAAAAATATCCATATTATTTTAAAATGACCTCGGAAACGGAGGCGTTAAAAATTTTAAAGAATTTTCGTTAAAAAATTTCCACTGTCCGAGGGCGGGACAAAATTTCATTATGCGACTAATTTAGGTTTCCGCCCGAGTTTTGGAAATTTTAGAAAATTGTTTAAAATTTTAGCCGAGTTTCCAAGTCTTGAACTTTTGGTTCTTTTGTTTCA
>JASGDB010000026.1:0-41840 GCA_049841315.1 Bergeyella sp.
CCAACATACAGCAAATTGGCTACGCCGAATCTTCGATTTCGTTGCTTTTTCTGATTCAAAATTTTAGGTTTAGTTGAATTTTAAAGCGTTTAGCCTAGAAAGCATTTGCTTCTGCTTGGGTTTTGCCTTTAAGTTTAAAATGATGAATGATGAAAAAAAATTCCATCAAAATAAAGTTATAAAAGCAGAGTATAAGATTGAAGTTACCAAACTGAAATCCCTGATTGAAGGAGAGGAAAATTCATGCATTTTTTTATAATGCTTCGTAGAAGCATTTCTGTTCATAGAAATTGTAGATATTCCCAAATATAAGCTCCGTAGAGCGACCTGCTCAATTTAGCAGACCGCTCTTCCGGAGCTTTTTCACGCCGCATTTATTTTTTCTATGAACAGTTTATCTATCGGGACATTTTGGGTTTAAAAATAAACCTTAATTCCGCCAATAACGTATCCTTTCAGTGCGGAAATTTCGGAATATTCTGTCCCGTTTTCTGTGGTTTTACCCGTGATATAATTGAAATTTTTAAGGTTTAGTACATTATTGAATCTTGCATTAAATTCCCATTTCGAGTTTTCTTTTCGGTAAGAAAATTGCCCGCCAAGCAGAAAATCTTTTTTGGATTGGCTGCTTGTTTTTTGGATTAAATATTCCGATAAAACATTCATTATCAATGTTTTTCTGATAATTGTTCTTACTCCGAACAGTATTCTCAAATTTTGTTGGGAACTCTCCGCACCGTATAATTTTTGCAGAAAATTATTCTTGTTGAAAACATATCCTGCATCAAACTGAACAGGGAATTTCTTGAAATTAGTAGAAAATTGCTGGTTGATTTCCAGATTTTCAATTTGTGATACATTGCTTTTTCCTGAAATAAAATTGTCCGTTCTGTTTTTCATTCCCACAATTTTCGTTTTCAGAATAAGGTAAGGTTTTATTCTGGTTTCGTTGGAAATCACAGCAAAAAAACGGTCTTTTTCTCCCGCAGAAACATTCTGTAAAACACTGTAAAATCCGTAATTTTTTGTATCGGTGGAGAAAAAATCTTTGGTAAAATCATACGACAAAATCACAAACCAAATATTTCCTTTCTCGAAACTGAAATGATGATAATTCCACTTAAAAGAATGGTATTTACTGAGATTTCCTGCCAATAAATTTCCGTTTTCGGAATAGGTCATTTCTTTGCTGTACAGCGGAAAATTTTGCAATAATTTCAAGTTGGGATTTTCGTAATTTTCACGGTACTCGAAGCCGTATTCTTGGCTGGAAATCGTTTGCGGACGGTATTTTATACGAAAATCTTTTTCAAAATAATTTTGAGATTTTTCATCATTAATTGATAAATAATGCCAATCCAAAGAGGCTGAAAAATTCCAATTTCCTATTTTTTTAGATAAGTTCACGGCATTGAGGTAATTGTACGTTTCAAGATTTTGAAAATTGGAATTGCCTCCTGTTTTCTCTTCGGAAACGGCTTCGTTTTTTGCCAGTGTAATTCCGGATTGGAGGTTGAAATCCAAGATTTTATTTTGATTTTTCAGATAAATATTGGCAGAATATTTATCGGAAGCCAAATTGTATTTTTGTTTTAAATCGGTTTGATTCAGCCCGAAAAGAACTAAATTTGAGGCAAAATCCAAATCCTGTTTCAGAGAATTTTTACTCTGAGAAAGGTCAAAAACCAGCTTTGTTTTCGCATCAAAATTGGTATTGAAAGACAAATAATTGTCCAAAGAAAATTGTTTGGAATGTTCTGCAATCCCGATATTATTTTCTGTGGAAAAATAGGTTCTTTCTGTGTTCCGGCTGAAATTATCATTCATCGGGTTGTAGCCGAAATTGTAGTAAAAAAAGGTTTTATCAGTGAGTTTATATTTGGCTTTTATTTGTGTTGTCCCGAAAAATCCTTTGTTGTTTTCGGTTTCTTTTTCGTAAAAATTATAGCCGGATGGCTGCCCTTCAAATGCGGTTCTCTGCGTAAGATTTTCTTTTTTTATTTGTGCAAAATTGAAAATGGAATACACCGTAATGCTCCATTTTTTACTGCCTTTTGAATATTGCAATGCAGAAAACTGGTTGTCTTTTTGCTTTACTTTTCCGTCGTTATTCAGGAAAGACGGGATTTCCATTGTGATTTTGGTTTCGGAATCGTTGTCGATTTGTTTTTGGGTATTCATTTCGTAGAAATCCATAAAAGAAACCGGGTCTTTTGCGATATTGTTGAAATCGGAAATCAACGCCAAATTCCCTATTTTATTGAATTTAAACAAATTAGAGTGTCCCAAATAATTTTTTCCCGAGCCGAAGCCGGCTTCCAGACTTCCGGTAATTCTGCCTTTGTATTTGTCTTTTAGTTTAAGATTTAGAGCCGAAGAGGTATTGCCGTTGATGGTGGTATAATTTTGCCAAAGGTCTATCCCTTCCAGCATATCTGCGGAAATATTTTGGGTTGCCATTTTGTGGTTTGCTCCAAAAAACTCGTTTCCTTCCACCAAAACCTGCCCGATGTTTTTCCCTTTAAAAGAAACTTTTCCGTTGTCTGCTATGCTGAGACCGGGTATTTTTTTGATGACATCTTCTGCCGTTCTTTCCGTTCCGTCTTTTATTTCTTTGATGTTGAAAGCAATGGTATCTTCTTTGGCTTTTGCAATTTTTGGTCTGGCTTTTATTTCAACTTCCTTTATTTCTGTAATTTGGGATTGCAGCGAGATTTCAACATGTTTTTTCTCTGAAGTATCTATTTGCAATTCTTCGGATTTATAAAACATCGAGGTAAGTTTCAGAGTATAAACGCCGTTTTCGGAAACCGCAAAACTGCAATTTCCATTTTTATCGGTTTTTTTGAAATCCAGTGTTTTTCCGTTTTTTTGGAGTTGCACATTCACATTGTCGGCAGGCTGCCCCAAATGGCCTTTTACGCTAACCGAAACCTGCGAAAACCACAAACCGCAAAACAGAAAAAATAAAAAACTGAAAAACTTCTTCATCTACAACCGTATCTTTCAGATTTTATTAGTTTGAATGGATTTTTTTAATTTCTATTTTTTGTTGTGGAGTTCCGATAAGATTTTCTATATTTTCCATTTTCTTTTCTACATCGGCTTCGGAAAGTATTTTTAGATTTGGATTTCGCTTTTCTATTTCAATCTTTTCGGTATCATTATCTACGTTTGTAGCAATGATTTTAAAATTAGAAGATTCCACTTTTAAAACAAGACCGGGAAAACCGTAATAAATGGAAGGACCAGCATTTATATGCAAAATTTCGGTGTACCAAATTTTCAGCAACCTATTTTCTTCATCAGTAACTTCTACTAATTTGCAATCGAAACCTGCAATATTTTCGGTTTCTGATTTGTATTCTATTTTTTTCCAGATAGGAATTTGATAGGTGTAAAATTCTTCATTCGGAAATTTGTAATAAGAGTAAATTCCTTTATCATCTTTTGACTTTAAAATTTTGGTGCTTTCTCCGTAATGTGTTTGTTTCATGAAAGACTTTGACGGATTTTCTGTCAATTCGTTTTGTTCTGCATATATGCTATTGCCGTTAGAATACAAAAGAACCTGTTTTTTGGGTTTTTGTATTTGCCCCAATATTTGGTTCTTCATAGCATCACTTATATTTTCAAGACCTTTGATTTCTCTTGGAGTTCTGGAAAAATCATAATCTACCCTTAATACATTTTGTGCATAGGAAAACAGGGAACAAAAAATGAAAAAAAATGTAAAACGTTTCATAAATTAATTACTTTTTCTGTTTTTATGGGTTGGGACATAACCTCTTGTATTTCTTTTAATTTCTTTTGATATGCTTCTCCGTAATAAACTTTTAATTTTGGGTCAAGCTTTTCTATATCAGTCTCTTTAACATCTTTGCTTATTTTTGTTGCATAGCAAACAAATTTCGGAGTATCTACTTTTAATACCAAACCGGGAAAACCATAATATTGTTTGGGTCCCGTACTTAGAGGAATTTCTTCTGTGTACCAAATTTTTTGAATTTCTCCGTTTTTTAATGTTAGTTCTGCTGCTTTACACAAATAATTGTCTATTTTTTCAGTTTCATCAAGGTATTTTATTGTCCATAAAGGTTTGTATCTTAGGTAAAATTTTTCCATTTTAGGATATGATAGCCAAGTTGTGATACTGTCATTATTTTTGAATGCATAGTACCGAATAGTATCCGAAACATACTGCTGTTTTTTGGAAACAGTATAATGTGCATCTACTTTTTCTGTGCTTACATCTACGACTAAAGATTTTTTTGGTGCATTTTTATAAAACGAATTTCCATTATAATAGTAAAGTGTATGTTTTTCCGGAATTTTAAGGTATTTTTCCAATTCTATTTTGTACTCCTCAGATTTATTGTTTGTAAGTGCAGGACGTAATTTTACAATATAATCGTATTCTACCTTTATTTTCTCTTGAGAAAAACAATATAAGGGAAGAATAGTAACTATAAGGTATGTAAGTATTTTTTTCATTTTCAATTATTAAAGGAATATAAAACCACATAAAGACTGCAAAAACAGTCTTTATATGATAGTAAAAAATTAATTTTCTTTAAATTAACAATCGTAAGTTATTGTAATGAATCCCACTAAAACATACTCAGTCACATCAATAGTTCCTCCCATTCCATCATCAATACATTTCCCTCCTGCTTCTTGATAAACTGCGTAAACATCAGTACATCTTTTCAAAATAGCCTCTAATTCTTCTTTAGAAGAGTAATGATAAGTTACCATTTTTTTGTTTCCTACAATTTCCGTTTTCACAGGAGAAATGGTTTCATTATTGTTTGTAGATTTTGCGTTGTCTTTGGCAAATCCTAACGTTGTCCCTGCAATTAACATAGCTGTTAATAAAATTTTTTTCATAATATTTGATTTTAAAATTTGTGAGATAAAAATAAAAGTAAAAATTGAATTGTGCAAATTTTATTTCAAAAATCTGAAAAATTTCTTCATCTATAACCGTATATTTCAGCTTATTAGTTTGAATAGCCCCGTTTCATAAATTAATTGTTTTTTCAGTTTTTATGGGGCGAGATAGCATTTGTTTTATTTCCTCCATTTTTTCATCAAATGCTTTACCGGAATATATCTTTAAGGAGGGGTCTGGCTTTTCTATATCAGATTCCTTTACATTTTTGCTAATAGTAGTGGCATATAGTACGAATCTTTCATTTTCTACTTTCAACACTAAACCGGGTAGAAATTTACAATAAATAGATGGACCCGCATTTATAGGTATTTCATCTGTGTACCACACTCTTTGTACTTCGCCACTATTGAAAGAAAATTCAGCAATTTTACATACATAATTATCTATTTTTTCGGTTTGGTCAAGGTAGGTTATTTTCCAAGTATCTTTGGTTTTCCTATAAAACCGTTTTGTATTCGGATATGAAGGGTATAATACCGTAATGCTGTCATTATTTTTGTAGGTATAAACGTAAACACTGTCCGACTGACCCTCATATTTTTGTTGTCTTACCGTAGTATGGTTTCCTTCTTTTTCACGATTTACTTCTACCACAAGAGGTTTTTTAGGATAATTTTTATAAAAAGAATTTCCTTTATAATAGTACAATGTACTTTTCACTGGTGTCTTCAAATATTCCTCCAAACTTTTTATATATTGCTCAGATTTATTGTTTGTTAGGCGAGGATATATTTTATTTTTTTGTTCATATTCTACTTTAAAATTTTCCTGTGAAAAATAGAATAAAGGCAGCAATGTAAAAAAATAAACAAAAATATTTTTCATTATAAATAAGATTTTAAAACACCAAAGACTGTAATATTATACAGTCTTTGTATTATTCAAATTCGTAAAAAATATATTAACAATCGTAAATTACTATAATTGTCCCAACATAAGTATATTCAGTAAAATCTCCATATGGCGTACAACCTCCACCAGTTTCTTCATAAACATCGTAAACTGCAACACATTTTTTCAAAATAGCTTCCATTTCCTCTTTTGAAGAGTAATGATAAGTAACTAATTTTTTGTTTCCAATAATTTCCGTTTTCACAGGAGAAATGGTTTCGTTGTTGTTTGTAGATTTTGCGTTGTCTTTGGCAAATCCGAAAGTAGTTCCAGCGATTAAAAACGCTCCAAATAATAATTTTTTCATAGTGTATAAATTATTAAATTAGCCAAGCAAAAGTATATTTATTTTTTTTAATTACCAAAATTTTTTGCAATGAAAAAATGAGTTATAATTGGATTGTTTTTCTGGTTGTTCGTGTTTGAGGCGTACGCATTTCCACTCTTTTCTTTTCCCATTCCTCACCGGAATAGACTTTTAATTTTGGGTCTATTTTCTGCAAATCCGAAGGTTTGCCCTCGTTGCTTACTTTTGTTGCATAGATTGTAAAAGACGGAGCTTCTATTTTAAGAACCAATCCCGGGAAATTATGGTAACTAAGAGGACCCGAAGAGACAGGTATTTGTTCGGTGTACCAAACTTTTGCAACATCACCGTTGGATAATTGCACTTCTGCCAATTTGCACTCAAAATTATCTATTTCTTGGGTTTCGTTTTGGTATTCTATATTTTTCCAACTTGGTTTGGAGTACGAATAAAACTCTTCATCTCCTATTTTATGGTAAGAATAAATACCATCTTCACCATTATTATGGTAATAGCGAACAGGTATTCTTACGTAGTTGTAGGTTTTTGTTACCGTTTTTGTCTCACTTTCTTCGTTTACTGTTTTATCCAGTTCTTTTCGTGATTCAGGTTCTACACTTGTGTAAAACGAATTTCCTTTATCGTAATAAAGCACCGTTTTTTCCGGTTTTTTTGCTTCTTCTATCATTCTGGCTCTCACCTGTTCAGGAAGACGTTCCATATCTTTTCCCACTCCTATTTTTACTTTTTCATATTCTACTTTCAAAATTTGTGCATTAAAAAATGTCGTAACAAACAGCGATAGCATTAAATATTTTTTCGTCTTTTTCATTGTTTTAAAATTAATAATTACAAATTTTTTCCTACTATTTAATCTTAAAATTTGCAACACAAATTTAAAAATCAAAAATTGAATTGTGCAATATTTTATTTCAAAAAAAATCAATTTTAAAACTTTTATTTTCGTACTAATGTAAGCCTAAAAATGCCTCCCTCACAATGCTTCCGGCAAAAAGACACAAAAAGAAAATGGTTTTCTCAAAATTTAAAGTATTTTTGCCTGTCTGAAAAAAAATCAGGAATGAATCCGGTTGACGAAATGGTTTTTAATCCCGCCGATATTGCCGAAACGCTGAGCGAAATGCGTTCAGACGAGCGTTTGCTGGCATTTCTGAAAGTTCCGAAAGAGTACAAATCCGATGTTTTCTCTCATCTCGACCCCGATTTTCAGGAAGAAACTATCCGAAGCATCGGAAACGAAGAAGTGGCAGAAATCCTGAACGGAATGACGCCGGACGACAGAACCGCACTTTTCGAGGACTTTCCGGACGAACTCATTAAATATTCCATCAATCTCCTGAATCCGCAGGAACGCAGGATTGCCCTGAAACTTTTGGGCTACAATGCAGATTCCATTGCCCGTTTGATGACACCGTATTACATTCAAATCCGAAAAGAATGGACGGTAAAACGCTGTCTCCAGCAAATCAAAAAAGTGGGAAAAAAGGTAGAAACCATGAACCACCTTTACGTTGTTGATGAGCGGAACAGGCTGATAGACGATATTGCCATCGGCACATTGCTTCTTGCCGATGAAGATACTTTGGTTGCCGATTTTTCCGACAATCATTTTGTGGCGATTACCACCACGACTTCAAAGGAAGACGCCGTTTCTTACTTTGAAAAATACGACCGTACCGCATTGCCGATTATTACGGAATCGGGTGTTTTGGTAGGAATCGTAACCATTGACGACATTCTCGACCAGATTGAACAGCAGAACACGGAAGATATTCAGAAATTCGGGGGTGTGGACGCGCTCGACGACCCGTATATCCAGACGCACTGGTTTGAAATGATTAAAAAACGCGGATTGTGGCTGATTGTACTGTTTTTTCTCCAACTGATTACGGCTTCCGTCATGGGATTTTACGAAAATGAAATCGAAAAAGCGGTGGTTCTCGCCCTTTTTATTCCGCTGATTATTTCCAGCGGCGGAAATTCCGGTTCTCAGGCGGCAACGCTGATTATCCGTGCAATGGCACTTCAAGAAATCACATTAAAAGATTGGTGGACGGTAATGAAAAAAGAGCTGGTAACAGGTTTGGTTCTCGGAACTTTTTTAGGAATTATCGGTTTTCTGAGAATTATGGTCTGGCAGAAATTAGGCTGGTTCGATTACGGCGAATATTGGTTTTTTGTGGGCATCAGTGCAGGGATTTCTCTGGCGATGATTGTGCTTTGGGGAACACTTTCGGGTTCTATGGTTCCGTTTATCCTGAAAAAATTCAATCTCGACCCTGCGACTTCATCGGCTCCGTTTGTGGCGACACTCGTTGATGTTACGGGACTTATCATTTATTTTACCATTGCGGCGATGTTTTTAACCGGAAAAATTTTGTAATTTTAGATTTTAAAATATTTTACAAAATTTAGAAACCTTGTCAAGGTTCTGACCCTTGACACACAAGGTTGAAGGTTGATATAAAAAATGAAAGTTGTTTCTTTAGTTCCATCAATTACGGAAACTTTGTTTGATTTAGGACTGACTTCCGATGAAATTATCGGTAGAACGAAATTCTGCATTCACCCGAAAAACGAAGTGAAAAATGTGGAAATTATCGGCGGAACGAAAAACCTGAATATCGAAAAAATAAAATCCCTGAAACCCGACCTCATCATCGCCAACAAAGAGGAAAACGTGAAAGAACAGGTGGAAGAATTAATGCAGGATTTCAAAGTTTTGGTAACGAATGTGGAAACGCTGGAAGACAATTATTATCTGCTGAAACAGCTCGGAACGATTTTCGGGAAAGAGGAAAAAGCCCAGCTTTTCAATCAGAAAATCTATGAAATTTTTCATTTTATTAAAACTAAAAAACCTTTGAAAATCGCTTATCTTATTTGGAAAAATCCTTATATGACGGTCGGCGGAGATACTTTTATTTCAAAAATTTTAGAAGAATTAGGTTTTGAAAATATGTTCAAAAACAGGAAACGTTATCCCGAAGTTCAGCCGGAAGATTTGGAAGGAGCGGATTGGATTTTCCTTTCGTCCGAACCGTTTCCTTTCAAAGAAAAACATATCGAAGAACTCCGAACCGTCTGCAAAAAACCGAAAATCACGATTGTGGATGGCGAAGCATTTTCGTGGTACGGAACGCATCTGGCAAAATGCGGGAAATATTATGAGGAATTTTTGAGAGAAATTATTTTACGAAATTAGAAATTTTGCCGAAGATATTACGCTTTGACAACGTTTTTTTTAAGCCTATCTTTGCCGTAACTTTTAAAACCTGAATTTTGAATCCAGACAACAGCCGTTTCAGAAATTTACCATTGTTTGCCGTTATTTTTACGGTGCTGCTTAAACTTCCGTTTTTGCTTACGCATCACATTCAGGAGGATGCTTTCATTACATGGCGTGTGGCTCAGAATCTTTTGGATTATGGGGTTATCGGTTTTAACGGTGATACCAAAATTTCAGCTTCCACAACGCATTTGTACGTATTTGTTTCATGGCTGTTCAATGTGATTTTCGGAAAGGAATATTTCATCTATCCGATACTGATTTTCAATTCCATTCTCTTTACCATAGGAAGTTTTTTCCTGTCGAAAATGGTGCTGAGAAACTTTGTTCTGCAGGCGTTTTTTATCGTTTTGTTCGGGATTTTACCGCCGTCCGTGAAGATTTCCATTCTCGGAATGGAATACGGAATTTTGTTCTGCCTGGAAATGTCGCTATTGTATTTCGGATTTTACAAAGGAAAAAAATGGACGCAGATTGTCTTTCCGATTCTTATTCTTTTTACGAGAATCGATACTGTGATATTTCTCGGAATTGTCTTTCTGGTCGATGTTTTCTGGAATAAAAAACTCAAATGGTCATACATTTTAGGCGGAATTTTGGGTGTTCTCGCTGTCCTTAGTTTCAACTGGTTTTATTTCCATGAAATCGTCAACAATACCATTACGGCAAAACAGATGACATACGATAAAGAGTTTACGCCGCGCCTCAACTGGATTTATTTTACAAAAAATTACGGAAATTTTTGGGGAATGCTCAAACTTCCGGGAGGTTTCAATCCGTTTACTGTTCTTGTTCTGGTTTTTGAGTTGGTTTGTTTCATTTATTTAATCAGGCAGAAGAAAGCACGTAATTTTTTCCTTTGGGTGATTTTCCTTTTCGGGTGGGCGAAGCAGTTGGTTTTCATTTCTCAGAAAAGTTATTTCGACTGGTATTACTGGGTTCCGCAGATTCTGCTTTTTGTTCCGGTTCTGGTTTTCGTTTTGGAGCAGAAAAGGAGAAAATGGCTTTGGATTTTGCTGTTTGTTCTGTTTTATATTTTGCCGATGCTGGCTTTTCAGACCGTTCATTCCATTGCAACAGGAAACGGTGAGTGGAATTACCGCAGAAAAATCGGTTTATTCCTTAATCAGTATGAAAAAGATAAAAACCAATGGATTCTTCTCGAGCCTGCCGGTTTTGTGCCGTATTTTTCCCAACTGAAAACCATTGATGAAGTCGGACTGGTAGACAAGGAAATTCAGGAGGAAATTAAAAAGGATAAGCCAAATTATTGGTTGAACACCGTGAAAAACAGAAAACCGAAATATCTTCTTTCATACAACGATTTATACAAAGGAAAAGACGGTGAATATTACAAAACCCATTATAAAGTGGTAAAAGAATTCCGAATCGAAAACAGCCTGAACAGCGACAATAAGATTCTGGAAAAAATCTACCGAATGAAGCCTTCGGGAACGGATTATAATCTTTATGAAAGGGTTGATGCAAGTGCCAGAGTTAGGAGACGGGGAGACTTTGAGAAAATGAGGCTTTGAGAAGTAAGGCGGAAAGATGCCGGAAATATTCCCCTCCTTTGGAGGGGTGGCAAAATTTTCAGAAAGAAAATTTTGACGGGGTGGTTTACCTCGTAATCCATATCCCATATCTCGAAACATTAAACCTAAAAAAATGAATTACTGCGCTTTCCTTAGAGGAGTAAACGTGAAAGGAACTTCGATGAAAATGGCGGATGTATGCGCTGTTTTTGAGAAATTGGGAATGGAAAAAGTGAGTTCGGTTCTGGCTTCGGGAAATATTTTGTTTCAGTCGGATAAACCGGCGGAAGAACTGAAAAAAATGCTCGAATCTGCGATGTCGGAAAGGTTTGGTTATGAAGCCTATCTTTTCATCCGAAATGAAGAAGAAATTCGCAATATGCTGGAAAAATCACCGTTTGAGAAGAAAGAAAATTTTCATCTTTACGTTTTTGTGGCCAATCCTGAAACGGAGAATATTCTTAGGGAAGAATTTGAAAAAGTTTCAAAACAGGAAGGAGAAAAGGCAGAGATTTCCGGAGGTATTTTTTATTGGCAGGTTCAGAAAGGGAATACTCTGGATTCTGAATTCGGAAAAATTCTGGGCAGAAAAAGCCTGAAAGCTCACTTCACTTCGAGAAATATCAATACATTTGAAAAAATCATTAATAAATTGAAATAACCGTTAAAAATGATACAGCATTTAGAAAAAATCCACCACAAAAATTCCGATAATTTCTTCCTGATTGCAGGGCCTTGCGCCATTGAAAGCGAGGAAATGGCAATGGAAATCGCGGACCATATCGTAAAACTGTCCGATAAATACAGTATTCCTTATATTTTCAAAGGAAGTTTTAAAAAAGCCAATCGCTCGAGAGTGGATTCTTTCACCGGAATCGGCGATGTGCAGGCTCTTGAAATCCTGAAAAAAGTAGGAGAGAAGTACAACATTCCGACGACAACCGACATTCACGAAAATGAGCATGCGGCTCTCGCAGCGCAGTATGTGGACGTGCTTCAGATTCCTGCCTTTCTGGTGAGACAGACCGATTTATTGGTCGCAGCCGCAAAAACAGGAAAAGCCATAACTTTGAAAAAAGGACAGTTCCTTTCCCCCGAATCCATGAAATTTGCCGTTCAGAAGGTGAAAGACTCCGGAAATGACAAAGTGGCGATTATCGAGCGCGGCAATTCATTCGGATATACGGATTTGGTTGTGGATTTCAGAGGAATTCCGACGATGAGAAATTACGCTCCCGTGATTATGGATGTTACGCACTCGCTTCAGCAGCCGAATCAGGATTCGGGAGTAACAGGCGGTAGACCTGAACTCATTGAAACCATTGCGAAAGCCGCAATAGCAGTAGGAGCAGACGGAATTTTCATCGAAACACACCCGAATCCTTCCGTGGCGAAATCCGACGGAGCCAATATGCTGAAACTCGATTTACTCGACGATTTGCTCGCCAAACTCACGAAAGTAAGAAAAGCCGTGTTGTAAAAAATAGTATCTTTATACCTTAAAATAAAACTTTTTGAATTGAAAAAGACCGCTTTACTCTTGCTGCTGATGCCGTTCTTCGCTTGGGCGCAGATTAATCTCAGGATTCTGGACGAAAACGGAACTCCTGTAGCAGATGCCAATGTTACTTACAACAATCAAAATTATACGACATCCGAAAACGGAACCGTGAAAATCCCGATAGCCGATACGGAGCAAACGCTTACTGCCGAAAAAGAAAGTTTTAAGGGATTTTCCAAAATCATCAAAACTTCTCCGAAAGTGCAGAATGTGAATGTACTTTTTGTAAAAACCGTTCGCGAATCGGAAATTCAGGAAGTGGTGTTTCAGAAAAAGGCAAAAGTAAAAGTAACAGACCTTACTTCGGTTGAACTTTCCCCGAAAGAAGCACAGCAGGTAGCCTCATTGGGCGGAGGAATTGAAACGCTTATCAAAACGCTTCCGTCCGTGAATTCCAATGCGGAGCTTTCTTCGCAATACATGGTTCGAGGTGGAAATTATGACGAAAACCTCATTTATATCAATGATATTGAGCTTTATCGTCCGTTCCTGATAAGAAACTCTTTGCAGGAAGGAATGAGTATCATCAATCCCGATATGGTTTCTACGGTGAACTTTTCTGCCGGAGGTTTTGAAGCCAAATACGGAGATAAAATGTCTTCTGCGCTGAATGTCTATTACAGACAGCCTGAAAAATTTGAACTTTCCGGTGAAGCGAGCCTAATCGGAGGCAGGCTGACAACGGGATTCGCTTCCAAAGACAAAAAGTTTTCCGCGATTATTTCCGGCCGATACAGAAATACCAATCTGGTGCTGAATACCCTGAATGAAGATACCGATTTCAACCCTCAGTACATGGATTTGCAGACGTATATCAATTACAAAATCAATCCGAAATGGAACGTTTCCTTCATCGGTTTTTACAGCAAAAACGATTACGAAATGATTCCGAAGCAGAAAGATGTGGATTTCGGTTCGCTGATGACACCAATCAGGCTGACGGTTTTCTATGACGGTAAAGAAGACGACCAATACAAAAACATGATGGGAACGGCTTCCGTCAACTTCAAACCGAATAATAAATGGAATTTCACTCTTGATAATTTTGCTTATCAGAACCGTGAAAAGGAATATTATTCTATTGCTTCTGCCTATATTCTTCAGACTTTTGACCCGGTTACAGGCGAGCCGACGACTTCCTATGATGTGGGCGGACAGATAGACCATGCGAGAAATGACCTTTTGGTGAAAACCTACGGTTCTCAGTTCAAAGCGAGATTTTCCCCCGATGTGAATACGGATTTTGAAGTAGGTGTAAAACTGGAAAAAGAAGACCTCAGAGATTTAACCAACGAATGGCAGCTTGTCGATTCTTTAGGATACAGCACGCCTCGGGATTTCGTGCTTCCGGGACAGCTCGATGCTTCCGACCTGCGTTTGAGGTACAGCATTTCCGGAGACAATCACATCAAGCCGACACGTTTTTCCGGATATGCACAGTTTTCCAAAAAACTCATCTGGGGAACGAATAAAGTATTCCTAAACGCCGGAGTTCGTGCTTCGCACTGGGATTTTAATGATGAAACGATTGTTTCTCCGAGAGTTCAGTTTGCCATTAAGCCGGATTGGGAGGCGGATATGCTTTTCAAATTGTCCGGAGGTGTGTATTATCAAGCGCCTTTCTATAAGGAAATTAAAGATTTGGATGGTAATTTTAATGCAGATATTAAATCCCAGCGTTCTATTCAGTTTATCCTTTCCAATGATTATGAATTTAAAATGGCGGAACGGCCTTTTAAGCTGACAACAGAAGCCTATTATAAAAAACTGGACAATCTGATTCCGTATTATCTCGATAATGTAAGAATCCGCTATTCCGGGAAAAATAACTCCGAAGGATACGCTTATGGTCTTGATACAAGGCTTTTCGGTGAATTTGTTCCGGGTGTGGATTCATGGATTTCCGCAAGCTATGCCCGAGTTTTTGAAAATATTGACGGAAGAGGGTATATTCCGAGAGCAACCGACCAGCGTTTCCGTTTTTCACTGTTTTATCAGGATTATATGCCGAAATTTCCGAGCATGAGAGTAAATTTGACATTGACGTATGCCAGCGGTCTTCCGACAGGCAGCCCGATTATGATTGACCCTGATACGGGAAATCCTGATATATACAGTGCATATTCTTTTAGAAAAAATTTGCCTTCTTATAAAAGAGTAGACATCGGTTTGTCCAAAGTGTTCATCGACCAGAAAGATAACAAAGTAAACGGCGGATTCTGGGGAAATTTCAAGGAGCTGACTTTGGGTGTTCAGATTTTCAATGCCTTTAATATCAATAATACCATTGCTAATCAATGGATTACGGATGTTTCTACCAGTTATATGTATCCTGTCCCAATACGGCTAACCGGAAGATTTTTTAATGTAAAATTAGAATTTAAACTGTAAAAACTTCAAAACAGAACTGATTTTCAGTTCTGTTTTTTATTTCTGAAAAGAAGTCTTTTAATCAAAGGAATATTGGCAACAAGAACAATTCCCCAAATCATATATTCCAGATTTTCCTTTACCCATGGGATTTTACCGAGATTATATCCCAGAAATCCGATAACGCCGACCCAAAGAACAGCCCCGATAAAACTGTACAGCAGAAAAGTGGAATAATTCACTTTCGTAGAACCGCACAGAAACGGGACAACCGTTCTGATAACCGGAATAAAACGGGCAATGATAATGGAATTTTTTCCGTTTTCATCAAAAAACGTTCTCGCTTTTTCGAGGTGTTCTTTTTTAATGAAAGTCGATTTTTCACGGTTCATAATGTAATTTCCGAAACGTCTTCCTACGTAATAATTTACATTATCGCCCAAAATCGCCGCCAGAATCAGCAGCGGAATAATGAGGTAAATATTCAGAAGTCCGTTCTGAGCAACCAAACCAATCGCAAAAATAAGTGCATCGCCGGGAATAAAAGGCATCAGAAAAGAAGCCACAATCAGCCCTGTTTCCGCAAAAATAATCAGAAACAGAAAGATGTACACCCAGTTATTGTACTGTCCGATTAACGAAGTCAGCACTTTATCCGGTTTGGATACAAATTCAATGATAAATTCCCAGACTGACTGAATCATACTTTTTTCTTTTGAAACATTTTCAGAATGATAGGCATTACGGAAATCACCACAATCGCCATTACCACTTTTTCAAAATTAAGTTTCACCCATTCTACATTTCCAAGGAAATATCCGAGCAGCGTAATGGAAGTTACCCAAAGTGCGGCTCCGGTAATGCAATACATAATGTAGGTGCTGTATTTCATTTCTCCCGCACCTGCCACGAAAGGAGCAATGGTACGCACAATCGGAACGAATCTCGCAATAATCACGGTTTTTCCGCCGTTTTTTTCAAAATATTCTTCTGTCTGGCGGATGTGTTCACGTTTCAGAAAAAGTATTTTCTCTTTGGACTGCACATAATCCCCGAATTTTTTCCCGATGAAATAATTGAGATTATCGCCCATCAAAGCAGCCAGCATCAGAAGCGGAATAATGAAGAAAATGTTGATTTCTCCGGTAGTTCCCGCAATAAGTCCGACTGCGAAAAGCAGTGAATCTCCCGGAAGAAACGGCATTACCACCACTCCGGTTTCTACAAAAATGATAAGAAACAAAAAAAGATAAATAAAAATACCGTAATCTCTGATGATTTCTGCAATTACAGTAAGCGGGTCGCCTAAAAAATTGAGGATAAAATGTATTAATTCCATAAAATAAGGATGAAGTACAAATATACTATAATTAAAATTTCAGAACGGAAATTCCAATGAAATAAGCGTTCTGAAATTTGTTAAAATATGATAAAATTGAATTTTAAATTTTTATTATAGCTTGAAAACCGGCAGAGTGTTTGTCATTCTGTAGGAATCTAAAACACTTATAATCAGTATATTGGGATTCCTACGGAATAACAAAAGAGCTGTATTAAGTTAATAAATCTGTATGATACTTTTAATAATTCAATTAAATAAATCTTTCACTTTTTCAAAAAAAGTTTTTTCTTTTCCGGACGGTTCGGCTACCATTTCTCCGCTGGCAAGCTGTTTTTCAAAGAATTGCTTCTGCTCCGGCGTGAGTTTTTGCGGTGTCCAGACATTGATATGAACAAACATATCGCCTTTTCCGTAGTGGTCCAAGCTCGGAAGTCCTTTCCCTGAAAGTCTCAGGATTTTCCCGGATTGCGTTCCTGCATCGATTTTTATTTTTACTTTTCCGCCGACTGTACTGATTTCTTTCTGTGTTCCCAAAGCCGCTTCCGCAAAGGAAATATACAGTTCCTGATGAAGATTGTCGCCCTCTCTTTTGATTGTTTTATCTTCCTCTTCTTCCACTACCACGAGCAAATCGCCGGGGATTCCCCCGAAAGGTGCGTCGTTTCCTTTTCCGCGTACATTCAGCTGAATGCCTTCTCTTGCTCCCGCCGGAATGTTGATGGTTACTTCTTCTTCGTCTTTAATCAGCCCTTGTGCATTGGCTCCGGCAGGGATTTTGTCGGCAACTTTACCGATTCCCTGGCACGTTCCGCAGGTTGCCTGGGTTTGCATTTGCCCGAACATTGTGTTCATCACTTTAATCTGAACACCGCTTCCCTGACAGGTAGGGCAGGTTTTAGACGTGGCACCTTCTGCCATTTTCATCTTTTTAACCTTCAAAGTTTTCTGCGTTCCGTTTACCATTTCATCGAGATTCAGCTTGATGCGGACTCTGAGGTTGGAGCCTTTTATCTGTTGCGTTCTCGAGCCACCGCCGAAACCGCTAAATCCGCCGCCGAAATGCCCACCGAAAATATCTCCGAACTGAGCGAAAATATCGTCCACGCTCATTCCGCCACCGAAACCGCCACCGCCGAAACCGCCGTTTCCGCCGACTCCTGCATGCCCGAACTGGTCGTAGCGGGCTTTTTTATTGTCGTCGCTCAGCACTTCGTAGGCTTCTGCCGCTTCTTTGAATTTTTCTTCGGCTTCCTTGTCTCCCGGATTTTTATCAGGGTGATACTGTATTGCTTTTTTCCTGTAAGCCTTTTTTATTTCGTCTTGTGAAGCACTTTTTGAAACGCCAAGAACTTCGTAATAATCTCTTTTTGACATAAATTTTCCTTATGATTGATAAATGATGGTTAATGATTGATAGTTTTTAATCAATTATTTCTCGTCAATTATCATTGATGAATTTTAGTTTCCTGTAACTACTTTGGCAAAACGAATCACCTTATCGTGAAGCTGGTATCCGGTTTCAATTACATCTGCGATTTTTCCTTTTAAATCGTCTGACGGTGCAGGAATTTGTGTAATCGCTTCGTGGAAATCTACATTGAAATCATCTCCGGCTTTCACTTCCATAGCTTTCAGTCCTTTTTCTGTCAGCTTGTTTTTTAACTTCTGATAAATGAGTTCTATTCCCTGAACATCAGCCTCGTTTCCGTTTTTGGAAATTTCTTTTAAAGCTCTTTCAAAATCGTCTAACACGCCAAGCATTGAAATCATCATATCCTGATTAGCATATTGTGCGAACTCCATTTTTTCTTTCAGGGTTCGTTTTTTATAATTTTCAAACTCGGCATACAGACGGATATAGCGGTCTTTTTCTTCTGCCAAAAGGTCTTCTGTCGTTTTTTCTTCTGCCACATTTTCAACATTTTCGTTTTCAGGATTCTGAGTTTCTTCTGCCTGATTTTTCAGTTGTTCTTCGTGCATATCATTATTTTCGGACATAATACTAAATTTTATTATCCGGAAATCGCAAAGATTTTGCCAAATTAAAAATTAAGACATTAAGTCAGATTATTTTTGAGTAGTGAATCGGTAAGAGATTCCGGCAGCCATATAATAATCGGGAGAAGAGGAGGAAAGCCCGATTCCTGATGAAGCATCTGCCTGAAAATTGCTGTTGATAAGATGGGTAACACCGAAATTGATTCTGTTGTCCGCAGCATTATTTTTACTGAAAAAACCATATTTTTCTGCAAAAATTCCTGTTTTGGAAGTGAGCGAATAGGAAAATGATAAAGTGTATAATCCCAAATATTTTTGGTTTTCTCCATTCCATTCGATTCCGATGTTATAGCCTAATCCCATCTTTTCAGTGAGGGTATGGCTGAATAAAAATCGGAAATCGTAAGCGTGATGAGGTGTCTGCATATTTTTTGAAGCCCATTTATTCATTGTGAAATGCCCCAAAGCGGAAATTGACGGAAATCCTTTCTGTTCATCACTGATTTTTGCCTTAACACCAAAGGCTAAAGGTGCAAACTCGTTAGTTTTTTCATCATAAAAATTTTGTGAAGAGTAGGCTGTTCGGAATCTTAATTCTAAACGTTCAAAAATTCCGTATTTGAACAGAATTTCCGATTCTGTCGAGCTGATATTTTTGTCTTGAACTTCATGGATAATTCCGGTTTCCATTTGTAAATATTTTTTAGGAACTATGCTTGTGGCTTCCGTCTGGTCTGGTCTGTCGGTTTCAATTTCCTGCCCGTAAATGGTGATAAAGACGAAAAAAAACAGAAATATTAATTGAATTTTCATTTTTAATAAAATGTTGTAACCAGCAGATATAAATTTAACGAAACGATAATGGCGGTAATAATCCACGCAGAAATTTTTAGAATGATGCCGTTCGCAAATTTCCCCATTTTGTATTTATCACTGGTAAACATAACCAACGGAACTACCGCAAATCCTAACTGCATCGACAATATAACCTGACTTAAAACCAGCAAATCGGTCGTTCCCTCGTGTCCGTATATCAACGTAACAATTAATGCCGGAATTACGGCTACAAGCCTTGTTATCATTCTTCTTATCCATGGTTTCAGCCTGATGTTGAGGAAACCTTCCATTACGATTTGTCCCGCCAGAGTTCCGGTAAGTGTGGAATTTTGCCCGGAAGCGAGTAGTGCAACGGCAAATATTGTACTTGCCAAGGTTGTTCCCAAAAGCGGAGCCAGCATTTCGTGGGCTTGTTCAATATCTGCAACGTGGCTGTTTCCCGATGTGTGAAAAGTGGCTGCTGCAACGATTAAAATGGCTGCATTGATGAAAAATGCAATAAAAAGCGAAAGGGTACTGTCTATTGTCGCAAATTTTATGGCTTCTTTTTTTCCTTCATCGGTTCTTTCGTAGTTTCTGGTCTGCACGATGCTGCTGTGAAGATAGAGATTATGAGGCATAACGGTTGCTCCCAAAATTCCGATGGCGATATAAAGCATTGACGGATTGGCAACGATTTCTCTTGCAGGAAGTAATCCGCTTAAAATTGGGAAAATATCCGGTTTTGAAATGATGATTTCATACGCAAAACAGCCTAAAATGAGGAACATTAATCCTGCAACAATACTTTCAATTTTTCGGAAACCTTTTGCCTGTAAAAGTAAAATAAGGAAAACATCGAGCACCGTAATAACAATTCCCCAAGGCAGCGGGATTCCGAAAAGGAGATTTAGGGCGATGGCAGAACCGATAACTTCGGCCAAATCCATTGCGGCAATGGCGATTTCGCAGAGCAGCCATAACATAAAATTGGTTTTCGGCCCGAAATGGTCTCTGCAAGCCTGTGCTAAATCTCTTTCGCCGACGATTCCTAATTTGAGAGCCAAATGCTGAAGAATCATGGCGAAAATATTAGAAATTAAGATGACAGACAATAATGTGTATCCGAATTCTGAGCCTCCGGCGATGTCTGTTGCCCAGTTTCCCGGGTCAATATATCCAACAGCAACCATAAGACCGGGGCCGGAAAATGCGAAAAATTTTTTCCAGAAACCGGTTTTCGGAACGGGTACGCTCGAAAAAACTTCTTGAAGGCTATTGAGGTGTTTTTCTCTTTTCCATGGACTATTCATGGTTCAAAGATATAAATGTTTGACTAATCTAACAAATATTTTTCTATTATTCTTATAAATTTGGAATTTGTTTAACCAAAGTTCAATTATTTTTTAATTTTCAAATTGCCGGTTTAAAGCAAATTAAACAAATCAAGTGCGTGGGGCTTTAGCCCGATGTCCAGATTTTAACATCAAAGTAAGGCTTTAGCCAAAACTTAGAATAGATTTTGGCTAAAGCCTTATTGTGTATTCTAAAAAAAACGGGCTAAAGCCCGTTCCTATTGATGTTTTTATAATCTAACACAGTTTGTTTACATTTTATTGATGTTATCGGCAATAAAAAAACCGCCAACTGAGTGGCGGTTTGCTTTTGTTTATGCTGTGATAAGATTATTTTGCAAATCTTACAGACATTTTTCTGTCGGCTGCTCTTTCTGCATCGCTTGCTTCAGCAGGAACTTTGGCAAATTCGCTTCCGTATCCTTCAGCACCTGCTACCTGAGCACCAACTCCGGCTTTAGCAAGGTAATTTTTGATGTAGTCAGCTCTTTCCTGAGAGATTTTTTTGTTTACAGCTTCATCACCTGTTTTATCAGTATATCCTCCGATTTTCACTTTCGTATTAGGGAATGCTTTTAGGATTGCAACAAGGTTGTCTAACTGCTGCTGAGAACCTGCCTCCAATTCAGAAGAACTTCCCATTTTGAAATTTACGTGGTCGAAATCGTACCAAGTTTCTTTCAGAGCGGCATCGTCAGCAGCATTTTTGTAACCGTCTGATTTTAGGAAAGAAATCATTCTGTCCTCAAGTCCGCCTTTGTATCCTTTAAGAGAAACTCCGTTCAGGTCGATAGCTTCATCCACTTTGTTAACAACGGCTGTTACAGTAGAATCTACAGCACCGGCAAGGGAATCCACAACACTTGCAGTGGAATCTACAGTTGCTTCTGAAGCTGCAGCATCAGCATTTTTATTGTTGCACTGTTTCCAAATGAACCATCCTGCAAGAAGCAGTAAAAGAAGCGGTAATAACCATTTCCAGATAGAACCTCCTCCGTCGCTGTTGTTGTTTGTATATTCATCTCTGGTTACAGAGATTTTTTCTTTTGCAGTTTCAAAAGTATCGGAAATACTTTCTTTTGCAGATGCGGCGGCAGAAGATACGGATTCTTTTGCACCGTCAAACCAGTTGTCCACATCTAATCCGAAAGAAGCTAAAGAAAGTCCTGCCGGAAGAAGTGCGGAAACCAAGCCTTTCTGCTCTCCAAGTAGAGATGAAATGCCTGAAGCACCAAGGTTGTTGTCTGCAGCGTATTTTCCTACAGTTCCCAGAGCTGCTCCTGTTACCATATTAAGTAATGAACCTGAAGTAGATTCGCTCACGCCTGCAAATTTGGAAACTCCACCGAGAAGTCCTCCCAGTTTGTCTCCGAAAAGCGCATTGATTACCGTCGTAACGATTGAATTGTTGGAACCTCCCAAAAGATTGGAAAGAAGTCCGCTGCTTGCTGCACCGGAAATAGCATCCAGTACGGAAGGGTTATTGGCGTTGTTTGCCAAACCTCCTACCACTGCAGGAAGTAGTCCTCCGATAGCTTTAGAGATTCCGGATTCACTTTCTCCGAGCTGAGATGCTGCCTGAGAAACCAATGCAGGTCCTAACTGCCCTTTGATTAGGTCGATAATGTTTAAAGACATAGTAGTTTATTTTTTAAAAGTTAGTCGAACAAAGATATAAAATTCTATGCCAGAAAATGTTTTTTTAACAAAAATTGTAATTTTTCTTAAAAATAATTACAGAAAACATATAAATCCTGCTCAATATTCTAAAGCAAATTATCAGTATGCTTTAGCAAAAATGACTCTTTGTTTCGACGGTTTTCCGGAAATCATCGAAACGCCTTCTTCTGTTTTTCCGTTCAGAGGAATGCATCGGATAGTAGATTTGGTTTCTTCCTTAATCTGTTCTTCCTCTTCCGCAGTTCCGTCCCAGTGTGCGGAAATAAATCCGCCTTTTTCTTCCAGAACTTTTTTGAATTCGTCGTATGAATTCACTTCTGTAATGTTTTCTTCACGGAAACTGAGTGCCTTGTTGTAAATATCGTTCTGAATGGTGGTCAGAAGTTCGTCGATGTAAGTATCAAGGTTGTCGATAGAATGAGTTTCTTTGGTAAGGTTGTCTCTTCTTGCAATTTCCACCGTTTTATTTTCGAGGTCTCTTGCTCCCATTGCGATTCTTACCGGAACGCCTTTCAGCTCATATTCTGCGAATTTCCAGCCCGGTTTGTTTTCCGTGCGGTTGTCGTATTTTACGGAGATGCCTTTTGCTTTTAGTTTATCTTTAATTTCAAAAGCGACTTCATCAATCTGTTTCAGCTGTTCTTCTCCTTTAAATATAGGAACAATTACCACCTGAATCGGTGCAAGAGATGGCGGAAGCACCAAACCGAAATCATCGGAATGTGCCATAATCAGCGCACCCATCAAGCGTGTGGAAACTCCCCATGAAGTTGCCCATGCGTGTTCTATTTTTCCTTCTTTATTGGTGAATTTTACATCAAACGCTTTCGCAAAATTTTGTCCGAGGAAATGAGAAGTCCCTGCCTGAAGTGCTTTTCCGTCCTGCATCATCGCTTCGATACAGTAAGTTTCCACAGCTCCCGCAAAACGTTCGCTTGGAGTTTTTATTCCTTTGATAACGGGTAGTGCCATGAAATTTTCTGCAAAATCAGCATATACGTCAAGCATTTTTTCGGTTTCTTCTATGGCTTCATCTTTTGTTGCGTGCGCGGTGTGCCCTTCCTGCCAGAGGAATTCGGCGGTTCTTAAAAACAAACGGGTACGCATTTCCCAGCGTACTACATTTGCCCACTGATTAATAAGAATCGGCAAATCACGGTAAGACTGAATCCAGTTTTTGTAAGTATTCCAGATAATCGCCTCCGAAGTCGGACGTACGATGAGTTCTTCCTCCAATTTTGCTTCCGGGTCTACGATGAGTTTTTTCGGATTTTCCGGGTCGGTTTTCAGTCTGTAATGGGTAACAACCGCACATTCTTTAGCGAATCCTTCGGCATTTTCTTCTTCCGCTTCAAAGAGGCTTTTCGGGACAAAAATGGGGAAATAGGCATTTTGGTGTCCTGTTTCTTTGAATTTTTTGTCTAATTCGTCCCGCATTTTTTCCCAGATTGCATAGCCGTATGGTTTGATGACCATACATCCGCGCACTCCGGAATTTTCTGCCAAATCTGCCTTTACAACGAGTTCATTGTACCATTTGCTGTAATCTTCAGCTCTTGAAGTGAGTTTTGCCATTACTTTTATTTAAAAAAAATTTTGATAATTTTAACTTTTATAAAATTCTTGTATCTAAAACAAAAAGCCTAATTTTACTCCGTGTTTTAAACGGGAAGTTGGTATGCTTTTGGTATAATTTGCAAATATAACTGAAATAAAAATTTAATTCTTCATTATGAAAAGAAATATACATAAAACAGTCTTTGAAACTCTGAAATCCAAAGGGGTTCTGACAGTTTCATCAGCTATGCTTCTTGTGTCGTGCGTTGTATATCCCGGAGGATACAGCGAAACCGACGGAGTTTATTATGACCCGAACAGAGATACACTTCCTGAAGGCGTTGTAATGAATGACAGAGGGAATAGGGTAGGCGAGTATTACGATTACCAGAATAACGGGGAGGCAACCACTGACCAGAATGAAATCGTGTACGACCGTTACAAAAACTGGAACGGTGGCCAGGAAAACAAAGTAGAAACACAGTCATCCGACTGGGGATATTATTCCGGTTCGGAAACGAACTATTATGATTCCGGCTGGGGAGGCTGGTATGGTGGATATTATGGCTCGCCATGGGGCTGGTACAGAGGTTTTGGTTCGGGATGGGGCTGGAATATGGGCTTCGGATGGGGCTGGGGTTCTTCATGGGGTTGGTATAATCCATACTGGAGTATGAGCTGGGGCTGGAGTTCTTGGGGTTCACCTTGGGGCTGGTACGGATATAGCCCTTATTATTGGGGAGGATATGGAAATCACTGGGGATATTACAATGGATATTATCCAAATTATCGCCCGAATTATGGTTTTGTTAACGCAAGAAGCGGAGCTAACGGAAGCAGAATCGGTATGAATAACGGAAGAACTTCCGGTAACAACAGAGGTTTCAGAAGCGGTGCTGTACCGAGAAACAATCAGGGAACTAACGGAGGTTTCAGAAGCGGAACTACGCCGAGAAATACTAATGCCAATTCTCAGGGAACAAGAAGCGGAGAATTCAGAAGCGGCTCAATACCAAGACAACAGCAGAACAACAGCAGCTACGATAATGGAGGTTTCAGGTCTTCAGGCAGTAATTCGGGTGGAAACTCCGGTGGATTCCGCTCCGGAGGAAGCAGTAGCGGAGTGAGTTCCGGAGGTGGAACAAGATCTGGAGGCGGTGGTTTCAGAAGATAATTTAAAATTTATTTAATTCATTAAAATGATAAAAAGAACTTTAATGCTCCTTAGTGTTTCTGCAACGTATTTTATACAGGCACAGGATGTATCGGTAATCAAAAATACGGTAGATGTATATTCCAATTCTGCCCTTGGCGGTTCTTCCAAATATCAGGGAATGGCAGGCTCAATGGGAGCTTTGGGAGGAGATTATTCTACTTTAAATTCCAATCCTGCGGGAATAGGCGTAAGTGTTGCGAGTGATTTTTCCGGTACGCTAAGCATAGCCGGAAACGAGAATACTTCTACTTATAACGGGAGCTCCAACAGTTATAAAGTGAATGATGCCAATCTTGGTAATATCGGTGGTGTGGTTGTATTCAGAACGGCGGATTCAAGTCCGTGGAAGTTTGTGAATATGGGAGTGAATTACTCCTATCAGTCAGTCGAAAATTATGTGGAGACCAATGGTAATAGCAATATGATTTATGATATTACTGATGATACAGGTGCTTCTTTGGATAATTTAACTTTTAAAGGGCATGCTTACGACCGCTATGGTAATATTTCTAAAATGAGTCTTGGTTTGGGTGCGAACTATGACCACAGAATATATGTAGGAGCAGGAATCAATATGCATTCATCTGCCATCAGCCAGTATGATACGGCTGCATTTACTTCTCAATCGGGCGCTACGGATTATTACAGCAAACAGTATACTCCATTCTCTGAGTCTGCGGATGGTTTCTCGGCTTCTGTTGGGGTAATCGGGAAAGTAAATAAAAATTTCAGATTGGGAGCTGCTTTAGAAACTCCGACATGGTGGAAGATTGCAAGAGAATATAATTTTTATGAAGATTCTGTGTACGGAGACGGAACCGGAATAGAAGACCGCAAGCTGAGTACACCTCTGAAAGCGACTTTGAGTGCGGCTTTCGTGGCAGATAAAGATTTTTCCATTAATGTGGATTATGTTCTGGGGCTCACAAAACCTAAGTATAAAGTATACGGCGATGCGGAATCAGAACTGAACGACTTCTTTAATGATAATTATAAAAACCTTTCAGAAGTGCGAGTGGGAGCGGAATACCGTATTGCCGATTTCAGGCTGAGAGGAGGGTATTCATTCGTAGCAAATCCTTTTGATACAATGTCTCTGAATGTGTATGATACAGCAGGAAATGCTGCGGACAGAAGCTATGACAATCTGTATTTAGGAAAGAGAAATACCCTTGCATTCGGTATCGGATATGATTTCAAATCATTCTATATCGATGCGGCGTATCAGCACATAACTTCGGAATACAGCAATCCATTCATACAGGGATATGCGGATTACAACACAGGATATTTTTCCCAAAATTATATTGTAAATTCGGATGCGGCGATAGTATCTGAAGTTGAAAACAAACAAAGCAACTTCTTCATTACAGTAGGCTGGAAATTCTAAAAAATGAAAATTTAAGCAAAAAAACTCCGAAATTTTCGGAGTTTTTGCTTTTTATGAAACCGAATTTAATGATGATGAAAAGCATGAGCACTCACGCCCAAAGCAACACCAAGAATCACGAATACAATTTTGTTCCAGTCCATTTTGTGATTTTTGTTGCTTTCAAAAATAATGACGGAGGAAATATGCAGAAAAATTCCGCCTACAATGGCTAAGAAATACGGCTGCCATTCCGGATTGAAATATTTCCCTAAAATCATTCCCAATGGCGAAGACAAAGCAAACAATGCTGTAATCAAAATTCCCGATTTGGAAACTTTATTTTTAAAAAGAAAAATCCCCAAAACAAACGAAATCGGGATATTGTGAACCAAAATTCCGAGAAGATACGGGGAAAAAATATCCTTTTCGCCAGCCAAAGGAATCCCTTCAATAAAAGCGTGGACAAATAATCCAATCATTAATGCAAATGGCAGAATATTCTCTTCATCATGATGATGAAAATGCCCGTGTTCAAAACCTTTGGTTAGATTTTCCAAAAGCATTTGAAGCATAACTCCGCCGATAACGAAAAGTCCGATGTTGTGGCTGTTGTCATTGCGGTACACCTGCGGAAATACTTCATTAACGCAAATGGTAATCAGAAATCCGGCACTTAAAACCAGCAGGTTTTTGGCAAATTTTTCCTTGTTCCCGAAATATTTTCCAAGAAAAACTCCCGCGACAACGCTTAAAATTAATAGAAAAATAATCATTTTTATTTTAAAAAAGTAACAAGGACAATAAGTAAATTTATTACTATAAACATTAAGTGAATTTTATAATATATTTCCTTTTTAAAAAATAATCTTCTAAAAAGACTTAAAATTACTCCAAAAATAAATACTAAACTCGAAATAATAAATTGTGGAGGAGGAGTATGACTATCAGGATGTCCAAACTTAATCCCATAAATAATTGAGAATAAAGTAAATATAAAAAATATAATATTAGTAATCATTTTAACTATTTAGTTTTAAAAACCACCCCGTCAAAAATTCTTTGAATTTTTGCCACCAGTGCCTCTCTCCATGTTTATTTATTTTTAATGGAATCGGCGAATCTCGTTCCTCGATTTCCAAAGGAGGGGAATTTTTTCGTCATCTTTCGGACTTACGGTCTTTCTGACTTTCCGACTTTCTTGAACAAATTAATACATCTCGGAGAATGTTCGTCATCAAAATCGTTCAGACAGTAATCGCCCCAGATTTTTACGCTTTCAAAACCAAATTCTTCCGCATATTTCTGAATTTCTTTCAGTGTATGAAGTTTTACCTTTTCAAAAAAATGAAAATCTTTTCCTTTATCTTTAAAATGAATGTCCTTGATAATATGCCGGTCTTCGATACGTTTTTTAATGTGAAAATCTATTCCGCCTTTTGTGCTTATATCTTCCGGAACGAGGGTGTTTTTTACCCATTTTTCATTGAGAAAATCCAGCACGAAAAATCCGTTTTCTTTCAGAATATTTTTTACGGAACGGAATACTTTTCTGTCATCTTCCTCATTTTCAAAATACCCGAAACTGGTGAAAAGATTGAACACGGCATCTGCTTTGTCAGAGGAAACATCAGGATAGATTTCGTTCCGCATATCGTGAACTTCAAATTTCAGAGAAGAGGTCTGAAACTGCCTGTTATGAGCAATGCTTTCTTTCGATAAATCCAATCCCAGAACATCGTAACCCAACTTATTGAGGAAAACGGAATGTCTTCCTTTTCCACAAGCCAAATCAATGATTTTGGAATTTTTCGGGAGCTGTAAATCGGCTGTGAGCAGAGAAATAAAATTTTCCGCTTCTGCAAAATCCCTGTCTTTGTAAAGAATGTGATAATAAGGAGTATCAAACCAAGTTTCAAACCACGCCATTGTGCAAAAATAGTTAAATTTGTTTTTAAAGGGAAGAAAATGAAACAAGTAATTTTCTTTTTCATTCCACGATATTACTAAATTCTTTCCTGTATTCCGAAGGACTTTTCTGAGTATATTCCTTAAAAGTTTTATTGAAATAGCTGAAATTATTGAATCCGCTGCTGAAACACACGTTGGTAATGCTCATCGGCTGCTCCGCCAGGAGTTTCATGGAATGGCAGATGCGGTATTCGTTTACAAAACGGGTGAAAGTTTTACTGGTAATTTTCTTGAAATAACGACAGAAAGACGGAACCGTCATATTCGCCAGAGCACCCATTTCCTCAAGCGTAATCTGCTCCTTGAAATGGTCTTTCACATAATTGAAAATCACATTGATTCTCTCATTATCTTCCACTTGAGTATTCAGAAAATAAGTTCCTGCATTCAGAATTTTGTAATCCTGCGTATTGGCGAGTTCATTGAGAATATCGATTAAAATTATAAGTTTTTCCACGGAAGAAGCAGTTGCCATGCCTTCAATCTTGTTTTTCACGGATTTTTTGATGGCTTCTCCGAAGCACATTCCCGTTCTGGATTTGGTTAAAAGTGCCGAGATTTTTTCCATTTCGGGGAGTTCCCAAAAATGTTCACCCAAAAAATCGGGTTTAAACTGAATCACCACTTCATACTCATTCCTCGTATTTTCGTTCGTCATTCCGCAATGAGGAAGATTACTGCCAATCAGTATCAAATCTCCGTTTTGAAAATACGTAATACTGCTCCCAATCTGTCTTTTCCCAGAACCGCCACACACAAAAATCATTTCAATCTCCGGATGATAATGCCATACATGCGATTTGATGTTTTCGTCTCTGAGAAATTTCAGATAAGTAAAACTGCTGCCGATGTTCGGTTTTATGGACTCAAAAGCGGGATTTCGGTGTTTCATAGCTTTGTATTTTATCGGGTAAAAACCATTTTATCGATATATAATATTACCCATCAATTTTAACTAATACAAATATAAGGTTAATTTAGCACATATATAAGAAAATTACATTGTAGAAACATGACGGAAATCAGCTGTACATTTGTACCATAGATACTCACAAAAAAAGTTTCTAATAAAAGGGATTTGTTAAGGGGAAGCCTCGCAATATTGCGGGGCTTTTATTTTTATTACATTTGCTTCCGTGAAACACCTCGTCATCATCGGTCTCGTCGTTCCCGAACCTGCCTCCACTGCTGCCGGAAGCAGAATGTTGCAGCTGATTGAAATATTCCGGCAGAATAATTACAAAATTACTTTTCTCAGTTCCGCTTCACATTCTGAATTTTCAGAAAAAATCAATGTAACAAAAATCGAACTGAATGACGACAGCTTTGATGATTTGATTAAGGAATTACAGCCGGACATTGTCCTTTTCGACCGTTTTGTAACGGAAGAACAATTCGGGTGGAGAGTTTTAGAAAATTGCCCGAATGTGTTGAAAATCCTCGATACGGAAGATTTGCATTTTCTTCGGGAAGCGAGGAGGACGGCATTTAACGAAAAAAGAAAAATTGAAGAAAACGATTATTTCAACTCTGTTTTCAAAAGGGAAATTGCCTCAATTCTGCGTTGCGACCTGTCTTTGATTATTTCTGAATTTGAGTTTGAATTACTGACGGAAAAATTGAATATCAATCCTGAAACCCTTTTTTACATTCCGTTTTTGGCTGATGATTTTTCCCGAAACAATCCGGATTTTGCTTCACGGAAACATTTTGCCAGCATCGGAAATTTTCTTCACGAACCGAATTGGCAAACGGTTCTCCTGCTCAAAAAATTCTGGAAAAACATCCGAAAACAGCTTCCCGACACGGAAATTCATATTTACGGTGCTTACCCGTCGGAAAAGGTTTTTCAGCTTCACAATGAAAAAGAGGGATTTATCATCAAAGGCAGAGCGGATTCTGCGGAACGGATTTTCAAAGAATACCGCGTTTTATCAGCTCCGATTCCGTTTGGCGCAGGATTGAAAGGGAAACTTTTTGAAAGCATGAAATACGGAATTCCGAATATTACGACTTCTGTAGGTGCTGAAGGAATGACTTTCAACACGCTGTGGAACGGGAAAATTGCCGATGATGAAACCGAATTCGTACAGGAAGCCGTTGCGCTTTACCAAAACGAAACGCTTTGGAATGAATGTCAAAAAAACGGTTATGAAATCATTGAACAAAAATTCATGAAAAAAGATTTCGACAAGAAATTACTGTCTGCCGTTGAAACCATTGAAAACAATCTCCAACAGCACAGAAACCGAAATTTTATCGGAATGATTTTACAGCATCACTCGCTCCAATCGACTAAATACATGAGCAAATGGATTGAGGAAAAGAACAAACGGATACTTTAAAAACAGCTTATTTCTCCAAAAGAAGGCTCATCCATTCTTCCCTTTGCTGTTTGTTTTTTAGGGTTAAATGGTTCTCACTGCATACCTCCAGAATGTCTTCCACATCGAAGAAGCACAACCCTGAAAGGAGCAACTGCCCGCCTTTGTTCAACACTTTCACATACATCGGAATATCGGAAATCAGGATATTTCGGTTGATGTTCGCCAGAATAATATCGAAATTTTCGTTCCCGAGATTTTCTGCTGTTCCCTGAGAAATTTCCAATTCCACCTTATTTCTTTCCGCATTTTCACCGGAATTTTCCACCGACCATTCATCAATATCGATTGCCACAACTCTTTCCGCACCTTTCTGTTTGGCGTAAATTGCCAGCACCGAAGTTCCGCAACCCATATCCAGAACGTTTTTTCCTTTAAAATCCATTTCCAGCATCTGCTGAATCATCAGGTGAGTCGTAGGGTGATGCCCTGTTCCGAAAGACATTTTAGGCTGGATGATAATTTCGTGAAGTTCGGGATTCGGCTCATGAAATTCCGCCCTGATTAATACTTTATCCGCAACATTTATCGGGCTGAAATTCTTTTCCCATTCCTCGTTCCAGTTGATATTCGGCATTTTTTCCTTCGTATAGGTAATGGAAACTTCGGGATTGCTCATCAGAGGAATATTTTTGAGCGTTTCTTCGTCGAAAAGTTCTTCCTGAACATATCCGAGAATGCCGTCGTATTCTTCCGTAAAACTGTCGAAACCGGCTTCTATCAGCTCTGCCATAAGGATTTCGTTCCACGGTTCGAGAGGGAAAATTTTAAAACTGAATTCCAGATAATTCTGCATTATTTTATTTTTGTGCAAAATTACTGAATAATAAATTGATTTTTAATCACAGTTTCGGATTAAAAAATATAATCTTTCATTCTCGAAACGGCCAGTTCTTTTTCATTCAGCCAGTGCAGGAAAGTTTCCAGCTTGTCTTCCATTTTTCTGCCCGAATTGTATTTTCGGTAAAACGGTATTTGAAAAGGAAACTCCGAAAAGTCCGTAAACTGCCTGCTGTCGAGATAAATGAGAACAAATTCATCTCTTTTCAAAGTTTCAATCACCATGTTCTGATACAGTTCCTGAGGAATCATCTGAAACGTAAAATCATTATACGGAATCCGCGAATAGGGAGAAATACTTTCCGGGATGATGCTCATGCCCAGCGTTTCCTTGATTTCAGTGTCGCGCTGGAGTTTTTTGAGTGGGAAAAGGATATTGGCGTTTTCGATATTGGAAACATAGCTGAATTCCGAATTTTTCAGTTCTTCTAATGAAATGCTGATGTCTTTCTGCCGGATTCCCCTCACGGATTTTTCAATGGTTTCTTCCGTGTAGGCTTTTGCTGTTTTGATGTCGGCTAATGAAGAGTTTTGATTGTACAATGATATTTCATGTCCTTTGGAAACGATTTTTTTAATCAGAGGATTCAGGCTTTCACAAAGGGAAATTTCCACAAAGAACGTTGCTTTTGTATCGTAAATTTCCAGAATCCTGAGAATGGAATTCACGTTTTTTACTGAAATTTCAGTCCGTTTTTCCGTTGAAATTTCTTTTCCGGATTTCGTTGCGAAATCGCTGTTGATGATATTGAAAGTCAGTAAAATCATGGATTATTCATATTTATTTACCTTTCCATTTTTCCGAACTTGTCTATATCTATTTCTTCGGAAGCGGGAACTATTTGTTTTCAACAATTTGCCGGATTGCCTATATCACACCCAGCTCTTTTCCTACTTTCTCAAAAGCCGTAATAGCTTTATCTAAATGCACTTTCGTATGTGCTGCGGAAAGCTGGACTCTGATTCTCGCTTTTCCTTTTGGCACAACAGGATAGAAGAAACCAATGACATAAATGCCTTCTTCCATGAGTTTTTCCGCCATTTTTTGGGAAAGAGGAGCATCGTACAGCATTACCGGAACGATTGCCGCATCGCCGTCAGGAATATCGAAACCTTTGGCTTTCATCTGCGTACGGAAATAATCTGCATTTTCCATGACGCGATCCCGAAGCGAGGTATCATCAGAAATCATGTCAATCACTTTCATCGCTGCTCCTACGATTCCCGGAGCGAGAGAATTGGAGAAAAGATAAGGGCGGGAACGCTGCCGCAGCATATCGATTATTTCTTTTTTTCCGGAAGTAAAGCCACCTAAGGCACCTCCCAAAGCCTTTCCTAAAGTGGAAGTAATGATATCCACCCTTCCCATTACCTCATTGGCTTCATGAGTTCCGCGTCCGGTTTTCCCGATAAATCCTGTGGCATGGGAATCATCAACCATTACCAGAGCATCGTATTCTTCGGCAAGGTCGCATACGCCTCTCAGATTGGCTACGGTTCCGTCCATAGAGAAAACGCCGTCGGTTACAATGATTTTAAAACGGTGATTCTTTAAGGAAGCCTCTTCCAACTGTGCTTCCAAATCCTCCATATTGTTGTTTTTGTAGCGGTATCGGGCAGCTTTGCAGAGTCTCACACCGTCAATGATAGAAGCGTGATTCAGTTCATCGGAAATAATAGCATCTTCTTCGGTAAACAGAGGTTCAAAAACGCCGCCGTTGGCATCAAAACACGCTGCGTACAAAATGGTGTCTTCCATTCCGAGAAATCGGGAAATTTTTTCTTCCAGCTCTTTGTGAATATCCTGAGTTCCGCAGATGAAACGCACGGAAGACATTCCGTATCCTCTTTTTTCAATCATTTCCTGAGAGGATTTCATCACATCGGGATGATTGGAAAGTCCAAGATAATTGTTGGCGCAGAAATTCAGTAAGGTTTTTCCGCCGGCAGTAATCTCTGCAGACTGCTGCGAAGTGATGATTCTTTCTCTTTTGTAAAGACCTTCGTTATCAATGTTTTGAAGTTCATTTTGTAAGTTCTGAAGAAACTTTTGTGAGATCATATTTCAGTAAATTTTTAACCGTACTAAGATAAGAAATTCCCTGCTTGCTCACGAATCCTTTCCTGTAGTTTTTATTTATTTATCTGATATGGCTAAATATTAATTTTTATCATCCAAAAAAAAATATTTTTCCGAAACAAAAGAGTTAAAAAATATTCGATACATTTGATATAATGGAAATTTAAAGTTTTATGAGAAAACAGTTCATTTTTTATGGGATTCTTCTTCTTCTGGTTACGTGGTCGGTCGCTTTCTGGCTGAAAACCTACTACTGGATTCCGATGCTGCTCACGGGTATATATGTTTTGGGATTGTACAATGCATCTCAAACGAAGCATGCGATACTGAGAAATTTCCCGGTATTGGGATATTTTCGCTATTTCTTTGAAAGCATTTCCCCTGAGATGCAGCAGTATTTTATTGAAAGGGAAACCGATGGGAAGCCTTTTCCGAGAAATCAGCGTTCGGCAGTCTACAGAAGGTCGAAAAATCTCAGTGATACCGTTCCTTTCGGAACTCAGCTTGAAATCAACCACCGGAAATATGAGGGAATCAAACATTCCATATATGCAAAACCTCCCAAAGAAGAGCTTCCCAGAGTTTGGGTAGGTGGTGCTGACTGCCGGCAGCCTTATCATGCTTCTTTATTCAATATTTCGGCAATGAGTTTCGGCTCGCTCAGCGACCGTGCGCAGATTTCTTTGAATCGGGGTGCGAAAAAAGGAAATTTTTATCACAACACGGGCGAGGGCGGAATTTCTCCCTATCATCTGGAGGGCGGAGATTTATGCTGGCAGATAGGAACGGGATATTTCGGATGCCGTAATGATGACGGGAATTTCAACCCTGAACTTTTCAAAAAATATGCACATCTTCCGAATGTGAAAATGATTGAAATCAAACTTTCACAAGGTGCAAAACCGGGACACGGCGGCGTTCTGCCCGGAGTGAAAAATACTCCGGAAATTGCCGCTATCCGCCATGTGAAAGCAGGAACAACCATTATTTCACCTCCTTCACATTCTGAGTTTTCCGATGCGGAAGGCTTGATAAAATTTGTTCAGCAGCTGCGTGAGCTTTCCGGAGGAAAACCCATAGGTTTCAAGTTGTGCATCGGTGATACGAAAGAATTTGAAGACATCTGCGAGCAGATGAATGCGTTGAAGATTTATCCCGATTTTATTACCGTTGACGGAGCGGAAGGAGGCACGGGAGCAGCACCTCCGGAATTTTCGGATGGTGTAGGAATGCCTCTTGAGCCGGCTCTGATTTATGTGAATAAAATCCTGAAAAACTACGGAATCCGTGATAAATTAAGGATTATTGCTTCCGGAAAGGTGCTCACTTCACTCGATATTCTCCGTGCTGTGGCAATGGGGGCGGATATGTGTAATAATGCGAGAGGTTTTATGTTTGCTTTAGGCTGTATTCAGGCCCTTAGGTGCAATAATAATAAATGCCCGACGGGTGTGGCAACGCAGGATAAAATGCTGATTAAAGGCTTGGATGTTGCGGATAAAAGTGAAAGAGTATACTATTTTCATAAAAATACGCTTCATACTTGCAATGAGCTGATTGCCGCTGCAGGACGAGGGTCTTATGAAGAAGTGGATGCCGCAATGTTCATGAGAGGTGATGAATTCGAGCATTTATCCGATTTGTATTTTCCGAATATTCTGGGAAATGTGAAGCATTAATTCAAATAAAAAACAGCTGTACGGATTTGACAGCTGTTTTTTTGGTTTTAATAAAATTTGAACATTCTATATTAATATCCAAACTCGGGCGGAAAGAGAATATAGTCGCATAACCTAAATTCGTCCGCCCTCAAACAATAGAAATTTTTTAACGGATTCAGTTTTAATTTTCTTAACGCCTATGCTTCCTATGTCGGATTAATTACATCACCACAATTCCCGATGAATGGTCTTCACTGCAGCCTGTTGCGGAAGAAAGGACATTGTTTTCTCCCCTCATTTTCAAAACGCCCATGAATGCAAATACCAACGCTTCCTTGAACTCGATGATGTCTTTTGAAGGAATAATGATTTCCGTTGCCGTGCGCTCTTTCAGGAGTTCGATGAGATAGCAGTTGTAGGCACCCCCACCTGTAACCAGAAGGTTTTTCAAATTATTAAGATTCAATGTTTCGGCGAGCTTTTCGGCAATATGTTGAGTGAATGTGGCAAGAACCGTTTCGGGTTCTTTTCCCTTGAGAAGCGGAGTTACAAATTCATTCAGCCATTCCGTTCCGAGTGATTTCGGAGGTTGCTGACGGTAAAATTCCAACTGATTGAGCTGGTACAGAAGGGCTTCATCTACCCTGCCGTTTCTGGCAAGTTCACCGTTTTCATCGTATTTTTTTCCGAGTTTTAAAGCAAATTCATTGAGGACAATGTTCACCGGACAGATGTCAAAAGCGATTCTTTTTCCGTCTTTCCGGAAAGAAATATTGGAAAATCCGCCCAGATTCAGGCAGGCATCAAATTCTGAAAAAAGAAGTTCATCACCAATGGGAACGAGCGGCGCACCGTTTCCGCCCATCAGCACATCCTGAGAACGGAAATCATACACCACGGGGATTCCCGCCACGATTTTGACTGCTCTCCCGTCTCCAATCTGCACCGTATATTTCTTTTGTGGTTGATGAAAAACCGTATGTCCGTGCGAGGCAATAAGGTCTGCCTTTCCGATGCTGTTTTTCTGCATAAACGTTCTGACCTGCTCTCCAAGATAAAAACCATATTCCGAATGCAGTTCCGCCAGTTCCTGAGATGAAAGATAAAAAACATCTCTCAACTTCTGTTCCCACGCCTTGGGATAGGGAAAAGTTTCCGCTTTCAGAATCTCAAAATTCCATTTTCCGGAATCTTCCGAAAAGCGAGTATAGCAGATATCCAAACCGTCCAGACTTGTGCCGGACATCAAACCAACGGCATAAAAATCCATGAGTATATTTTTGGTAAAAGTAGGGAATTTACGGGGATTGGGGAATTTCAATGTTTGGATAGCGGGCAAAAAACAGATAATGAGGGGGCAAAAATATTTTAATGCTGACAATGAAAGTTTACCTAAAATAAGGCAATAAAACACCGTGGAAAGTTGTTGGTTTTTGGAAGTTTTTTGATTTTAATCAATTTTCACTATCCTTCAGATTATGAACAACCAACAAAATATTTAGTAGCAACCTCGAATAGTGGAAATTTCTCGAAAATTGTTTAAAATTTTTAACGTCTCCGTTTCCGAGGTCATTTTAAAATAATATGGATATTTTTTTTCCATACAAAATGGCGAAGAGCCAACTTATTTTTTCTCTTTCTTCTTTAACAAAAGGCAATAATTATAAACAAATTTGTTTATATTTGTATAATGAATTCTCAATTATTCAAATACAAAGGCATCCATCCGGGAATTATTCTGGAACGCGAGCTACAGAAACGGTCTTTAAAAAAACGTCCGTTTGCTTTGGCATTGGGAGAATTTCCACAGACTTTGAATGATATTACAAAAGGAAAAAGAAGTATTCCTGTTGCTTTAGCACTGAAAATAGAGAAAGAATTGGAATTGGAAGAAGGAACTGTAGTTTTGCTGCAAAGCTATTATGATATTGAAAAGGTAAAAAGGAAAAAACAAAAAATTCCGGATCTTTCCATCTTCCGAAAGTCTTTGTTTTGGGATGCGGACATCAGAAAAATTGATTGGAATAAACAATATAAAGCGGTTATACAAAGAGTTTTCGAGCGCGGAAATGAAAAGGAAAAAGAAGAAATTCATCGTTTTTACGGAAAACAGAAAATTGAAACTGCTCTTCATTCAGAAAAAACAAAACCAATGCAGCTGCACAGACAATCATAATTCCGAAAAATGCTATATTACAATACGATAAACGATTTACTGAAAAACAGCCTGGAAATTTTAATGAATTCAAAGCCCTTTGATAATTTTAGGTTAGTTGGAGGTACTGCATTAAGCCTTCAAATCGGACATCGTATTTCTGTGGATATTGATTTATTCAGTGATATAGCCTACGGAGGTATTGATTTTGAAGAAATTGAACACTTTCTCAAATCTTCATTTTCTTATGTGGAGAGTTCTTCCGATATACAACCGGCACTGGGGAAATCATATTTCATTGGAACTGATAGGGAAAATACCGTTAAACTTGATGTTTATTATACAGATGATTTTATTCAGGATGTAAGAATGGCAGATAACATACGTCTTGCAACCATCGAAGAAATTATTGCGATGAAAATAGATGTAGTACAAAGAGGTGGTCGCAAAAAAGATTTTTGGGATTTACACGAATTACTTGGCGGCTATGGTATTGACAAAATGCTGGAGCTTCACGAACAACGCTATCCATATAGCCACGATAGAGAACTGATTCTCAATAATTTTATTGATTTTAAGCTGGCAGATGATGATTTTGACCCCATCTGCCTGAAAGGAAAATATTGGGAATTTATAAAGGAAGATATTGAAGAAGCCGTCAATAAATACCAAAAATTATAATTTTTTCTGGCTGCTGTAAATCGTTTGCTACTCAAATCACAACACCAAGCATTTAAAGTATCTATTTTCTACATAAATAAACAAAAGCAGGGTTTTCCTACTCTTGTTTTTATATTTCTAAATATCAATTTTTACTGATTTTCAACAACTTAATGTTTAAAAAAGGTTCTATCACTAACTTTGATACATTACCAACGAAAAAAGTCGCTTTTCAGCGACTTTGTCAGTTGGGTGGCCCCACTTGGGCTCGAACCAAGGACTTGCTGATTATGAGTCAGCTACTCTAACCAACTGAGTTATAGGGCCTCAAAATTTGGTTAAATTTTGTGATTGCAAAAATAAACTTTTTTCCGTTATCTCAAAATAAATTACTGCTTTTCCTGGCATAATTCCACTAAAACCCCATTCGTGGACTTCGGATGTAAGAAGACAACTAACTTGTTATCAGCACCTTCTTTCGGTTCTTCGGAGATGAAAACGAAACCTTCCTTTTTCAGCCTTTCGATTTCCGAAAAAATATCCTCAACACCAAAAGCAATATGGTGGATGCCTTCTCCTTTTTTATCAATAAATTTTGCAATCGGGCTTTCAGGATTTTCAGCTTCCAGAAGTTCAATTTTACTGTCTCCGGTTTGGTAAAAAGAAGTCGTTACGCCTTCGCTTTCAACCTTTTCGTGTTTGTAGTTTTGTTTTCCGAGAAGTCTGGCGAATAAATTATCCGAAGTTTCCAGAGATTTGACGGCAATTCCTAAATGTTCTATTTTCATATTTTTTTTTGCTGATGATTGATAATTATTGGTTGATGTTCAAAACTTCATACGTCATACTTCCCGACTTCATAATCCCTGAAGTCTCAAACAAAAATACTAAATTTGCATCATGAATGAAAGCAACAGACAAAGAAAAATAGCACAAATCATACAGGAAGATTTTGCGGAACTTTTCCGGAAACAGGCTGCTGAAAGCAAACAGGGTTTCCTGATTTCAGTTTCTGAAGTCCGTGTAACTGCCGATTTGGGAATTGCCAGAATCTATCTGAGCATATTTCCACAGGAATTCCGCCAGCCGCTCATGAAAGAAATCGAAGCCAATAAATCCCAGTACCGTAATTTTATCGGTCAGAAAATGGCAAAACAGGTTCGTATCATCCCCGAACTCAGCTTCTATCTGGATACTTCCCTCGACGATGTGGAACGAATTGAGCGAGAACTGAAAGGAGAAGGCGATAATCCTGTTTTATAAACTAAATTTTTCATCTTGAAGAAGAACACCGCTTTTTACATCGCACAACGCTATCTCATTGCCCGCAAAGGAAGCACCGCCGTTACGTTCATCACATGGCTGGCTGCTATTGCCATGATGTTCGCTGTGGGAGCGATGTTCATCATTATCTCCGTTTTTTCCGGACTGGAAGACCTGAACAGGGATATGATTTCCAATCTTCATGCAGACCTTACCGTAAAAAGTACGAAAGGGAAAACACTCCCTGACATCAGAAAAGTTACCAAAATTCTTAACGCCAATCATGATATTCTCACCTATTCCAAAACCATTGAGGAAAAGGTTTACGTAAATTATAACGACAATGGGGATATCGCAATTCTGCGGGGTGTGGATTCTGCCTATATCGGCGTAAATCCGATTAATAAAGATATTTTCTTCGGTTCTTATCCGAGTTTCAAATATTCCAACGAAGTTTTAATGGAGAATACGCTGAACACCAGACTTTCCGTTCCTGTCGGCGGAAATGTGGATTACGCCTATATAATGATGCCGAAACCCGGAACGGGAATTATCAATAAAGAAGAAGATATTTTCAACAAAAAAGAAATTTACGTTACCGGCGTATTTCCCGGAAAAGGACAGATGGACAACACCATCGTCAGCCCGCTGGAGCTTTCACAGCAGCTGCTCAATCTTCCGAAAAATTCCGCTTACGAAATCGTCATCAAACTTAAGAATCCCGAAAAGGCTGATGCCGTAAAAAAATCGATTACTAAAGAACTTGGAACAGCTTATTCCGTCAAAACAAAAGCAGAAGAAAATGCCGCCTTCTGGAAAATGATTAATACCGAAAAGATATTCATTTACTTGATTTTCGGATTGGTAATTTTCATCACCACATTTAATCTGGCAGGAGCGGTTATTATCCTTCAGTTAGACAAACGCGAACAGGCAAAATCCCTGATTTCACTGGGGCTTCCACTGAAACAGCTCCGGAATATTTATTTCTACACCGGAATCCTTATTGTAATATTCGGAATTGTATGCGGACTGATTTTCGGTACGGCACTATGTACGTTTCAATGGTTTACAGGTTTCTATGAGGCAACTCCCGGACTTCCTTTCCCTGTGGATATTAATTTGAAAAATTATGTAATCGTTTCAGTTACAGCCGGATTCTTCGGAATCGCTGTTTCGTGGGTATTTTCAAAAATCAACAAAAATAATATCCGGAAATAATTTTGCAGGTCATTTTTTTTTATACCTTTACCCTCCAATTTTTTTAAAACTTTGTAAATGAAAAAAACATTCTTTATTGCTTGTCTGGCTGTTGCCGGATTGAGTGCCGCTCAAATTCCGACTGGGTATTATGACGGTGCTGCCGGGCTTACCGGGCAGGCTCTGAAAACTAAACTTAGCGAAATCATTACCAACGGACATCAGGACAAAGGATACAACTGGACTGTATTCGCTTCTTCGGATCGTGATAAATACTATGAAAACGACAATACTGTTCTCGATATTTACTCAGAAAAACCAAATGAGACCGATCCGTATAACTATATTATAGGTGATGACCAGTGCGGAAATTACAGCGGAGAAGGAAGCTGCTACAACAGAGAGCACACCATTCCGAAATCCACTTTCAATGATGCCACGCCAATGCACGATGATTATCACCATCTTCTCCCTACGGACGGAAAAGTAAACGGGATGAGAAGCAACTATCCTTATGGTGAAGTAGGCAGTGCTACGTGGACTTCCGAAAACGGCTCAAAGTTAGGCAGCAGCTCTCTATCGGGATACAGCGGAACTGTTTTTGAGCCTATTGATGAGTTCAAAGGAGATATTGCGAGAATTTACTTCTATTTCGTTACCCGCTATCAAAGCAAAATCCCTCTGTCGTCATTTCAATATGCAATGTGGGACAAAACCAATTACAAAAATATTACTGAGCCTTTTTTAACCATGCTTATCAGATGGCATCAGCAGGATCCTGTTTCGCAGAAAGAAATAGATCGGAATAATGCGGTATACAACTATCAATTTAACAGAAATCCCTATGTAGACCACCCGGAATGGGTTGCTGAAATTTTCGGAACTGTGTTGGCGGTTAATGACAGCGGATTCTCCAAAAACTACAAAATCTATCCGAACCCTGTAAAAAGCGGTAATACGATTACTGTACAGGGAGAAAATCTTGCTAAATTCCAAAAGGCATACATTTTCAACCTTATCGGGCAGATGGTTCAGGAAATCGACCAGCCATTCAAAAACGGAAACACCATTACGCTGAAACAGCTTCCAAAAGGGGTTTATATCCTGAAAACAAATGAACTCAATACAAAATTTGTTGTTGAATAATCTGTTCAAATTTTATTATTGAATTAGGCATATAATTGATATTTGTAAAACATCAATAGGAATGGGCTTTAGCCCATTTATATCTAAGAACTTCCCCGAGGCTTGCCTCGGGGAAGTTTATTTTATAAAGCATTGACAAATTATGGTTCTTCGACAAAAACTGTGGATTTTAAAATTAACATTTATCTAGTCGCTCCTTATAATACCCCATTTTAA
>JASGDB010000027.1:0-19473 GCA_049841315.1 Bergeyella sp.
CAAACACGAAGCAAAAAATCCATCTCAAAATAGCTATAAAAATTTTTAGCAATAAAATTTAAACAGGCTCTAAGCATATGTATGTTTTTAATGCGTATGACCTGCATAGGTTTTTGAAACCTATGAGGTTTAATTACCGTTCACCAACAAAAAAGAGACTATCCTTTCGGATATGCTCTTTTTTTAAATTCAGCTTGCGCTTCGGTGGATGTATCTTGTGAGTTTAATGCCTAAATCCGTCCAGACAATTTTAGAGTTTCCGTTTCTTTCAAGGTGGTAATCTGCGGTAGAAACTTCTTCCAGAATGCTTTCTATATTCGCTCCATGGATATACTGCGAAAATTTTTCCCATTGAAAACCATTGGAACTGAGTTTTTTGTATACCAATTCCGGTGAACTGTAATTCTGCATCAAGGCAAGCCTAAAGACTTCTGCGCTGTAATCCAGAAAACTTTTTTGTTTTTCACGATTCCATGAAGCGATTTCTTTTGCCCATACGATGATGTTTTTCAGGTATTCCGGTTTCTTTTTCACCATGAAAGCACTGCGCACCCAATCCACAAAAAGAGCATCAAACTCCGCATTGGAATTGCCGGAATGAAGCAGTTTTAAAGCGGTATTGTAATTTCCCTGCGCCTGATGTACGATTTCCTTAAGCTGTGCTTCATCTGCTTCTTCATTTTTTCTGAGAGCTTCGAGCATATCTTCATCCTCAATTCTCGGGATTTCCACAATCTGTGTCCGTGAAAGTATCGTAGGAAGAATCGTATCCGCAGATTCCGCCGTGAGGAGAATGATGGTTTTGGCGGGCGGTTCTTCAAGGAATTTCAGGAATTTATTGGAAGCGGCAGGATTCATTTTGTCGGCTCTCCACACAATCAGTATTTTTGTACCGCCTTCAAAACTTTTCAAAGAAAATTGTTGCCCAATAGCTTCGACCTCATCGGCAGAAATGAAAAACTGCTTGTTTTCCGACTGAAGAGTTTTTGTAAAATCTTCAAAATCAGCATAAGGATTTTCCAGAATCATTTCCCTGAAATCTTCAAAACATCGTTTGCTGAGCGAATTATTTTTCTCCGAAAAAACCGGAAAACTGAAATGCAAATCGAGATGATTCAAATGTGAAACTTTTGAAGCGGCATGCTCATTTTCTCCGGCAAGAATTTCCTGTGCATACGCCAGTGCAAGCGGAAAAACACCGTATCCTTCTTTTCCTGTAAACAGCTGGGCATGGCTTACCCTATTATCCGAAATGCTTTCTTTAAGGAGATTTTTGAGCTTTTCCTGTCCTACTATATCCTGCCAATTCATGTTTCAAAGATAGGAAAATTTTCGGTTTGACGCTGATGAATGACTTGGTGATTTTGGGACTGGGAGAGTTTGAGAGAGGGAGACTGGGAGGGAGGGAGACTGGGAGAGAGGGAGAGTTTGAGGTTGTTTGAAATGGTTTGATGTGGCTTGATGTGGTTTGAAAATTGTTAGAAAATCGTTTGATAACTTTTAACACCCCGTCAAATCCGCCGCGGCGGATTCGCCACCCCTCTGAAAGAGGGGAATATCCCGCACCTCGAAACCCGTATCCGCACCCCGAATCAAGCGAAGCGTATCTTGACCAAAGGGAAAACCCCGAAACTCGCACCACGAACCTCGCAACTCGCACCCAGAACCACTTGGCTCTTTTTACTTTTTACGTAGCTCTTAAATAAGAATTTTCAAACTTGCCGGAAGCACTTTTATCGCAACCGGAGAAGGGATTTTTTTGAACTCTCCGTCGATGTGCCAGGTTTTTGTATTGACTTTGAATTCTGCTTCCGAAACGGGAAGATAGGTTACATATTCATCGTCTTTCAGTTGTTTTGTGAACATCCGGTAGGCGAAAAACAAGGAATAAGCAAGCGGAAATTTTTTAACCAGAACCAAATCCACCAAACCGTCGCTTTTGCTTGCCATTGGCGCAATGTAAGCATTGTTGCCGAATTGGCGGGTGTTGGCGACATTCAGCATCAGGTATTTTCCGTTGTGTTTTTGAAATTCTTCTGTTAAAAATTTGATTTTAACAGGTTTATAATTTAAAAAAGTAGAAATTGAAACCTTGATGTAATTTGCGAAGCCGCGCCGGGTTTTTTCAAATTTCTTTGCTACTTTTCCGTCAAAACCCGTTCCCGAAACATTGATAGAAAGATTTCCATTGACCGTGAAAGTATCTATTTTTCGGGTTTTGCCGATTCGGATTTTTTCTAAAAGTGTATCTAAATTTTTATTGAAATTGGTTTCATTAGAAAATCCATTGCCTGAACCTGCCGGAAATATGGCGAGAATTTTTTCGGTATTGATAAGGCTTTTGGCAACTACTGAAATCGTTCCGTCTCCACCTATTGCAACAAAAATATCCACATCATCAAAATGTTCTCTTATAAAATCCTCCGTTCCTTCCACCGATTCGGAAATGTAATACAACGGATTTTCAACCTTTTTTTTTAGCTGATTCAAAAAGGGCTGATAATTTTTCTTTGCAGAAAAAGGATTGATGATGAATGCGGTATTTTGCATAAGTGCAAAAATAGGGATATTGTGAGTATTGCTACATTTTAAAACAAAAAAAAACATTGTGAAGGTTCAAAACTTTGACAAAGATTTAAACTTTGTCAAAGTGGGACTGAAACAAACTTTGTCAAGACTTTGAACCTTGAAGGTTGTGTGAGTTTTTAACAATTATTTTATGTTGTATTTTTTCAAAAATTCAGGTTTCAGTTGGTCTTTTATATCATTGAATTTCAGATTGATATAAACTAATCCTGCAGCATAAGCCGTAATTTCATATTGGTTGTAAACGAATGTAATTCCGTTGTTATCGAAATAAAAATTATTATTCGGTGCAATTTTATCTTCGAGAAGCATTTCCTTCTGGTCTTTATCGGTAAAGTTTTTCATCAGAATATCGTTCCATACTGCATCTTTCGGGTTTTGGAAAATATCATTCAGGCTGATTACTTTTTTGCTTTCCAAATCAAAAACCTTATAATTTTCAAAATAATAACCATGAGCTCCGCCGGAAAATCCGCCTCCGGAATATTGTATAGTCAATAAATTCCCGTTGTGAGAAACTACTTTCATTGCAGAATTTTCGTCCCAAATCCTTTTGGAATCGTATTCCCAATCTTTCGCATCTTCTTTAATATCGGTAAAATAATTCTGTTTTACTTTCTCCAAACCGGCTTTCAGAGAATCCAACTCATAAGAAGTCAATTTCAGGTTTGCAGGACTGTAAATGCTGTCAAGCAAAGCCTTATCGGATGTCGGGAAAACTAAAATCTGCTTTTTAAAAAATGCCGTCAGATTTGGATTTACAGCAACAGAATCCTCTACTTTCAGAGAATCCACCGCATACGACGGTTTTACAATAACAGACTCATTTTGAGCGGAATTGTCTGCTGGTTGTTCTTTTTTAGAACAACAGGAAAACAACAGAATCCCGCAGGAAAGGATTGCAGCTAAATTTTTCATTGTACTTATTTTTTACTGATGGAGAAAAAAGTGTACCGTTTTGGTAAAATCTATAAAAAACGTCTTCTTTTTCAGAAATTGACATATTGATCGAGCATCAGCTTCGTTAGGAGCGATCTATAAAATTAGCACTCCAGGCACTTAAAAGCGAACGCCGTGAATCATAAAAATTCATAAAAAAACCTGTCTCTTTTTTGTCAAGAAACAGGTAATAAAAAAAGTCTGAAAGAAAAAATTAATTGCTCAGCCCGAAAGTAACTTCCGCATCGGTTTCTCCTCCGGTTACGCTTCCCCAGCTTGTTCCGTTTTGAGCCTCGCTTACGGTGGCAGGTTCGTGTATCAGTGTGATTTTCACTACCGGTGATGAAGAATTTACGACTGTTACAACGTCCCATTTGGTTACCAAACCTACTTTTGTGCCATCGGTTCTTGTGGAAGAAGGCGGGTCTTGTCTGCTTAGGTTAATGGTGGATTTCGGGAAATCGAAAAGCAAAAAGTGTTCGTCTTTTGCATCTCTGATTTCTTCTGTTACATCTTCATCGCCATTCATAAAAACGGTTTCCACGAGGTAAGATTTTCCGTCTGTCAGGTTGATAACCGGCGCGCTCGCTGCTCCGATGATGTAATTGTAATCTACTGTATTTCCGGTCTCGCTGTCTGTTACTTTCAGGATTACATTTGTCATTTCTTCCTGTGGCAGGTCATCGACACTATCATCATCTCTGTTGCAAGAGGTAAGGCTGAAAGCCATTAATAATACGGTTAGGATACTTGCTAATCTTTTTAATTGAAATGTATTTTTCATTTTTTTAAATATTTAATGTTAATAATTTGTTTTTTAATTTTTAAAACTGGTATCTGAAATTTAATATGAAACTTCTTCCCAAATCGTTGGCAAAAAATCGCATTCTGTTCAGATAATCTCTGTAAGAGACATTGAACAGGTTATTGACTGTGAGTCCCGCACTGAGATTCTTGGTCAAATCAACTCCGGTTTGCACACTCCAAAGCGAATATCCTTTCGGCGGTGTACTGAAATCCAGAATTTTGGTTACTTCCGCTCCGTCCACATAATCCGTATAAGGAATATCCGTAATCGGGTATCTGCTTTGATGGAGCACTGTCCTGTTTTCTACATTGAAGTAGAAACCTTTCCATTTTTTGAAGCTGAATTCCAATGCATTGGTAAAATTGAGCGGCATCATCAGAATCAAAGGTTCATCGTGCGTTTCGTCCTGCCCATAGACATACGAGGCTCTTCCTTTGTATGAAAAATGTTCGGAAATATTAACGTGAGCATCAACATCTATTCCGTACGTTTTGGCATCAATCTGCTGATAAATCCAAACCGGAAACGTTCCGAACTGGGTCGGCTGGATAACGCCGTTCGGTATCTGATTAATGAAATTTTTCGTAATGAAAAAATACGGATTGGCAGAAATTTCCAAACCATTCAGAACATCAAATTTCGCATCGGCAATCAGGTTGAACTGATGCCCTTCTTCATTTTTGATGGTCATATTTCCTCTTTCAATAATCGCTGCGGAATGATGCAGACCGTCGGCAAACAATTCCGCGATGTTAGGCGTTCTTCCCACTTTCGCATAATTGAATTTAAGGTTGAACTTTCCTGACGGATGATATTCCAGCCCCGCATTGTAAGAGAAATTCTGATATTTCAGTTTGGGTCTCGTCAAAACTCTGTTGGCGTTGGTTCTTACATAAAACTGAGGATACAAATCCGCATAATATTTCAGCCAGTCGCTTTTGTCGTACCATTTCGTAACGTCATAATAATTATAATCGTAACGGATTCCTGCTTCCGCATTGAGTTTTTGCGAAAGTTTATATTTGAATACCGAATAAGCACCGGCAGAATATTTGTCGTAATTAGGAATCAGCCGTCTTGCCTGAGTTTCAGGGTCGGAATAATTATTTTGGAAACCGGCGTCAATTCCTGTTTCCAAAGACCATTTTCCGCGTTCCAGCAAGTCGTTAAGATTAAACTGATTGGTAATTAAAGCCAAATCCAGAGACGGAATTTCTTTCAATTCTCCTCTTCTTACATCAAATTCCTGACGGTGATTGTACTGAAAGCTGTACGTTGCCGAAATTTTTCCGAAATTTTCAAAACGGTTGAACGCCGAAATCTTCGCAATATGATGCTCTATAAGCTGTCTCGGATTATCAATGTCATAGCTGAACGTACCGGAATACGCAGGAATATCCACATTCATCGCTCTTGCGTAATCTTCTTTTGAGGAAACGTGCGAATCCCGCAGAATCCCAAGATTCTGATTGGTAAGATAATAATCGAAAGAAATTCCGTTCATGAAAGAATTCTTCTGCAATGTAAAATTGAAAGAAGAAAAATCAGTTCCGGTATTTTTAAGATTATAGTCAGGTGCGTTTTGGTCTCCCAGTTTCCGGATGCTGCCTCCGGATTTTACTGCCCAGCCGTTTTTCCAGCTTTTAAGAAGGTTTGCATCGATTCCCAAGCCTTTGCCATTCGATATTCCCGAAAGATTAAAATTGCCTTTCAGGGTATCTTTTTTCGGAAAAACTTCGGGTTCTAAAACCACCACTCCGCCAATCGCATCGCTTCCGTATTTGAGAGCAGATGCACCTTTTATCACATCAATGTGCTGAAAATTATTGACATCAACATTCGGAGCGTGTTCTACGCCCCATTCCTGTTCTGCCATTTTCACACCGTTGTTGATAATAGAAATCCGGCTTCCGTACAATCCGTGAATCACGGGTTTGGAAATGCTGTTTCCTGTTTTCAGTGCGGTAACTCCCGAAATTTGTGTCAGAAGATTCCCTAAATTTTCGGTAGAATTTCGCTGAATCTGCTCCTGATTCAGGGTGGATATGATAACCGAACCCTTCCGCTCGTGCGTTCCGTGAATGGTTACAGATTCTATATCATGTTCATGATGTTCAAGATGAATGGTAAGATACAAGTTGCGGTCAGCTTTTATCTTTTGCTGAAAAGTATCACAATCAGGATGAGAAACGGACAATGTGTAAGTTCCGCCCTGAACATTACTGATGGTGAATTTTCCGTCCTTACCGGAAACCGCACGCCGACTTCCAAGCGATATCTCTGCATTTTCCAAATGGGTTTTATCATGATAATCATACACCACACCGGAAACTTCATAGACATTCTGCGCCTGAAACAATACCGTTCCGAAAAAGAACAGCATTATTTTTAAATAAGATTTCATTGAAATAGAATACGTTTACAAAGCACTATTATCTGAACAGGAAAACAAAATCCCATACAGAGTCAGCTTTGAATTAGACATTGTAAAAAAACAGTATTTAAACAAAATCATGCGGCGGCCCTCGGAGAAAAAAGGCGGTTTTCCATTCTTTCAGCTCTGCAGAAAATACCGCAATGGTATGCAGATGAAATTCTTCGGAAAAAAGAGTTTTAAAATCAAAAGCATCTGGAAGCTGAAAATGCACCGATGAATTGAAATGGCAGACTAAACAGTCTTTTGCCCCAACACTTTTCTCTGTAGAAAATCCGGTTTTTTCTTTTTGAAAAGAACCGTTCTTCAAGGCCGAAACCGAATGGCTGTGGAAGCTCCCGGAAAAAACAACAGCAAAGATATACAGCCCGGCAAGAAAACCGGACAGCATATTTCTTTTACTTTTACTATTTTTTTCCTGAAACATTTGGCAAAATTAATAAATTCCTGCGAACAGTCATATTCCTTATGTATAAAATATCAAAGTTTATTTCATAAATTTGCCATGAAATTAATTTATATGGAAGAAAATGCAGTAAAGAAAATCGCAGTTTTCACCTCAGGAGGCGATTCTCCGGGAATGAACGCTGCCCTGAGAGCAGTAGTAAGAACCGCAAGCTATTACAAAATAGAATGTTACGGCGTAAGAGAAGGATACAACGGGCTTATTCACGATGATTTTACCAAAATGGGTTCCCGCTCCGTAAAGAACATCATCAATGAAGGCGGAACGATTCTGAAATCTGCTCGTTCAATGGAATTCAAAACTACTGAAGGGAGAAAAAAGGCTTACGAAAATATCAAAAAATACGAAATCGACAGTCTGGTATGCATCGGAGGAGACGGAACTTTTACCGGAGCAAAAATTTTCTCAGAAGAATATCCCGACATCAAAGTAATCGGCGTACCGGGAACGATTGACAACGATATTTTCGGAACTGATAATACCATCGGATACGACACCGCACTGAATACCGCAATGGAAGCGATTGACAAAATCCGCGACACCGCAACTTCCCACAACCGCGTTTTCTTTGTAGAAGTGATGGGCAGAGATGCAGGATTCATCGCACTGAACAGCGGAATCGCTACCGGAGCTTTGGACATTCTCATTCCGGAGCGTAAGGACAGTATTGAAGACCTCATCGCCACATTTGAAAAAGCTGAAAAAGTAGGAAAATCCTCAAGCATCGTTGTGGTAGCAGAAGGCGAAAAATTAGGAAATGTGTACGACCTTGCGAAAGCAACAAAACTTCATTTCCCGGATTACGACATCCGTGTTGCCATTCTCGGGCACATTCAGCGAGGCGGTTCTCCGAGCTGTGCAGACAGGGTTCTGGCAAGCAACCTCGGCTACGGAGCCGTAATCGGACTGATGAAAGGAGAAAATAAAGTAATGGTAGGAATGCAGTCCAACAAAATTACCTACACTCCGATTGAAGAAGCTATCCGCAAGCACAATGAAATCGATAAAGCCCTGCTGAAAATCGCAGAAATCCTGTCAATGTAAAAATCAAAAAAAATTAACTTAATCTTTTAATAAAATCATTACAATTATGTCAACAATTAAAGTAGGAATTAACGGGTTCGGGAGAATCGGACGTCTGGTTTTCAGAGCAATGACCGAAAGAGCCAACATCGAAGTAGTAGGAATCAACGACCTCATCGATGCTGAATATATGGCGTACATGCTGAAATACGATTCTGTACACGGAAAATTCAACGGTGAAGTTTCTGTTGAAGGAAATAACCTCATCGTTAACGGTAAAAAAATCCGCGTAACTGCTGAAAAAGACCCGAACAACCTTAAATGGAACGAAGTAGGTGCTGAATATATCGTAGAATCTACAGGGCTGTTCCTTACTCAGGAAACCGCTCAGGCACACATCAATGCAGGTGCTAAGAAAGTAGTTCTTTCCGCTCCTTCAAAAGATGAAACCCCGATGTTCGTAATGGGTGTAAACCACACTACGCTTACCGACGATGTTAAAATTTTCTCCAACGCTTCATGTACCACGAACTGTCTTGCTCCTTTAGCAAAGGTAATTCATGATAACTTCGGAATTGCTGAAGGATTGATGACTACCGTTCACGCTACGACTGCAACTCAGAAAACCGTTGACGGACCTTCCGCAAAAGACTGGAGAGGAGGCAGAGCGGCTCTTAACAACATTATTCCTTCTTCCACTGGTGCTGCAAAAGCAGTAGGAAAAGTAATCCCTTCCCTGAACGGAAAACTGACAGGTATGTCTTTCAGAGTACCGACAGTAGATGTTTCCGTAGTAGACCTTACTGTAAGACTGGAAAAACCGACTTCTTATGATGAAATCGCTGCTGCTGTAAAGGCTGCTTCCGAAGGAGAACTGAAAGGAATCCTTGGATATACTGAAGAAGCTGTAGTTTCTCAAGATTTCGTAACAGACCCAAGAACTTCCATTTTCGATAAAGACGCGGGAATCATGCTTTCTCCGACTTTCGTTAAATTGGTTTCATGGTATGATAATGAATGGGGATATTCCAACAAGCTGACTGACCTTTTGGTTCATTCTTCTACATTATAATTCACATTATAAATACAGCAAAAAACAGTACAGAAATTTCTGTACTGTTTTTTTTCATTATGAATATGCCTCAAAATATTATGATTTAACTCTATAATGATGAAATCATGTTAATTACTTCTTCGCCTTATCACTCATATAAAATGTCAGTTTCCCACCGTTCATAATGTCCGAATGTTTCAACGTAAAGTTCTTGATTTCTTTTCCGTTTAAAAGAACCTTTTCAACATACACATTTTTTTCAGACTGATTTTTGGCTTCGATTTCAAACGTTTTTCCGTTTTCCAGATGCAGAACCGCATTATGAACCAGCGGACTTCCGATAGCGTATTCATCAGAACCGGGAGCAATCGGATAAAATCCCATACTGCTGAACATATACCACGCACTCATTTGTCCGCAGTCGTCGTTTCCGCCTAAACCGTCGGGAGCCGGTTTGTATTGCATTTCAAGAATATGGCGGATTTGTGCCTGAGTTTTCCACGGCTGTTCTGCAAAATTATAGAGATACGCAACATGATGTGCAGGTTCGTTTCCGTGAACATAACCGCCGATAATGCCTTCTCTCGTGATGTCTTCGGTGTCTGCGAAAAATTTATCAGGAAGATGCATTGTAAAAAGTTCGTCTAATTTTTCTGAGAATTTCTTTTTCCCGCCCATCATTTTCATCAGTTCTTCGGGATTGTGGGGAACGAAAAAACTGAAATTCCACGAATTCCCCTCAATGAAACCTTGTCCGTGAGTTTCCAATAAATCAAATTCTTTTTTGAAAGTTCCGTTTTCTAATCGCGGACGCATAAAACCAATCGAACTGTCAAAAACATTTTTCCAGTTTTCGGAACGCTTCATATATTCATTGTAAATGTCGGTTTTTCCTAATTTTTTGGCAATTTGAGCGATTGCCCAATCATCATACGCATATTCCAAAGTGTTGGAAACCGAAGTCCCGTTTTTCTCTGCCGGAATGTAGCCTTTGTCGATATAATCGCCGATTCCCTCGTATTTTCTCTTGTTGGAAGTTTCGATACAGGCTTTGAGTGCTTCTTCGGGATTTCCGGAATACACGCCTTTCACAATTGCATCAGAAACTACGGCAACACTGTGATAGCCGGTCATACACCAGTTTTCGTTGGCATAATGCGACCAAATCGGAAGCATTTTCAGACTGAATTGATTGTAATGTGCCATCATCGATTTTACCATATCGTCATTCCGTTTCGGCTGAATGATATTGAAAAACGGATGCAAAGCACGATATGTATCCCAAAGCGAGAATGTCGTATAATTGGTAAAATCTTCCGCTTTGTGAATGTTTTGGTCAAGACCTTTGTATTCATTATTTCCGTCCATATAAACGGTCGGATTGATGAAAGTGTGATACAATGCGGTGTAGAAATTAATCTTATCGTTTTCCGGTGCTTCAATCTGAATTTTATTCAGTTCTTTGTTCCAGTTTTGCTGAGCGAGATTTTTAATAGTGTCAAAATTCCAGTCCGGTGTTTCCGATTGTAAATTAGCCAGAGCATTCGCCTGACTTACCGGAGAAATAGCGAATTTAATCTGAATTTTTTCGTTTTCTTCCGTATCAAAATCGAAGTGCATTCTGATTTTCTTTCCTGCAATTTCAGGGAAATTATCTTCCTGATTCCATTTTCTCCAAAATCCGCGATAGACTTGTTTTCCCTCAAAATTTTTCTGACCATATTTTTTAAACGGTTTTGAAAATTCCATAGCAAAATACACGGTTCTCGTTCTTGCCCAACCGTTCGTCTGCCGGTAACCCGTAATCAATCGGTCATTCACGACACGAATATACGTCCACACATTTTTATCATCGTAATTGTAAATTCCCGACATTAAATCCAAAATAATGTGTGCATCCTCCGATTTCGGGAAAGTATACTGATGAAAACCAACCCGTGTTGTTGCCGTAAGTTCCGCCAAAACATTATAATCATCGAGTTTTACTTTGTAATAACCGGGTTCTGCTTTTTCGTTCTGATGTGAAAACCGCGAACGGAAACCGCTTTCAGGATTTTGGGCAGTTCCGGGATTGAGTTTTAGTTCCCCGACGGTCGGCATAATCAGGAAATCTCCCAAATCGGAATGTCCCGTTCCGCTGAAATGCGTGTGCGAAAATCCGACAATGGTTTTGTCTTCGTAGCGGTAACCTGCACAATATTTATACACATCGGGATTGTATTTTCCGTTGAGTTCGTAAGAAAGCGTGTCGGTTTCGGGACTAAGTTGCACCGCACCGAAAGGAACGGTTGCTCCGGGAAAAGTATGCCCCATTTTCTCGGTTCCGATAAACGGATTTACATATTTTGTGAGGTTTTTCTTTTCCTGTGAATAAAAAAATAATGATGAATGCAAGGTCGTAAAAAGAAAAACTATTTTGTGGATTTTCATAGTAAAAAGGCTTTTGGAAAGTTTCTGTTATTTGAAGCATCTTTTTTATTGGTTAAAATTAAAATATTATTTCCGGAAATAAGTATTTTTACAACAAATCTTAATTTATGAATCCTTATACTCAGCCAATGCTTCGCGAAGAGGCATTAAAAGATAAAGTTGCCGTTGTAACCGGAGGCGGAAGCGGTCTCGGAAAAGCCATGACCAAATATTTCCTCGAGCTCGGTGCAAAAGTCGTCATCACTTCCAGAAATCTTGAAAAATTACAGGCAACTGCCAAAGAACTCGAAGAACAAACCGGAGGAAATGTGCTTTGTGTTGCCTGCGATGTCCGAAACTGGAACGAAGTGGAAGCCATGAAAGAATCCGCCATAAAAGAGTTCGGAAAAATAGATATTCTTCTGAACAACGCCGCCGGAAATTTCATTTCCCCGACCGAAAGACTGACACATTCGGCTTTCGATTCCATTTTGGATATTGTTTTGAAAGGAACAAAAAACTGCACGCTTTCCGTAGGAAAATACTGGATTGAAAACAAAATTCCCGGAACGGTTCTCAATATCGTAACAACGTATTCGTGGACAGGTTCGGCGTACGTAGTTCCGTCTGCGTGTGCGAAAGCCGGAGTTCTGGCAATGACGAGAAGTCTTGCGGTAGAATGGGCAAAATACGGAATCCGTTTCAACGCCATTGCTCCGGGACCGTTTCCGACCAAAGGAGCGTGGGACAGGTTACTTCCGGGAGATTTACAGGAAAAATTCGACATGAGGAAAAAAGTGCCGCTGAGGAGAGTAGGGGAACATCAGGAATTGGCGAACCTTGCGGCATATCTGGTTTCCGATTTTTCGGCATATATTAATGGGGAGGTAGTAACTATTGACGGCGGAGAATGGCTTCAGGGAGCGGGAGAATTCAATATGCTGGAGCAGATTCCTCAAGAAATGTGGGATATGCTGGAAGCGATGATTAAAGCGAAAAAATCGAAATAAATCCGCACTTCAAAATTTTTCATTTTTCACAATTAAATTTGTGAACACTCGGGCAAGTGAAGTATTGAAAAATTTTACTATTTTTTACTATTTTTTCTTTTCCAATTTCGTAAAGCGTTAAAAATTAACGCTTTACGAGGATTGTGGAGCTGGAGGGATTCGAACCCTCGTCCAAACAGGCAATACGCAAGCCTTCTACATGCTTATTCTGCTATTGGTTTTCGACGTAAAGCAGAGAACAGACACCCAACTTTACGCTTAACTTCTAAAATTTTCGTTCCCGAACCGAAGTTTTTCGGGACTTATTTCCGCATTTCCTATGCCCCGTTGTCGGACGTCGCAGAACAGAACTTCCGCGGGACATCTTGTTTCCTTACTATACTTCGGGAAAAACGCTAATCTTACTAAACTTCGGATTAAGCAGCAAGAGCATACTCTTCGTTGCCAGTTAAAATTTGCAGCAATGGATTTGAGAGATTGCGCTGCGGTTCTCTGCATGCTTACTTACCCATTGTTCCTGCTGTCGAAACCAGTCAGCCCCAATTCAAGATAAGAGCGCAAAAATAAGAAAAAAACGTACCGAAACAATAAAACTTTGCAGTTCAATTCCTGATTCGCCGCTTTTTATCAGTTTTTTAACATATTTGAAATTCCGTTTTTCTAAAAATTTCTTAAAAGCGGTTAAAGCAGGTTAAACTTTCCGGGAATCATCGTTCAGTTCGCTTACGGAAAGCATTATCGGATTACTTTTACACAAAAATTGCCGGTGAAAACACAACTACTTCTTTTCTTCTTTTTTGCATTTCATTTTCTTCATGCTCAAAAGCAGTATCTTATCGGTAAAATCACTAATGAATTTGGAGGAAATCTTTCTGAAGTTACCATTTACAATCTCCGTACAGACGAAAAAACCGAAACGGATTTACAGGGAAATTTTCTCATTCAGGCAAAAGATTTTGATGAAATCCGCTTTATTAAAAAAGGATATGAAAGAATCTCCAAAAGGCTTTCCAAAGAAGATTTTTCTGAATCTGTTACGATTGTTTTATTCAAACTTCCGCATGAAATCGAGGAAGTGGAAATCAGTTTTGTTCCGACCGGAAAGCTGGAAAAAGACATTAAATACGCTGGAGGAACAAAGGAAACCCAAAAGCTGAAAAGCGATATGGCGGATTATATTGCTGCTCCCTCGACACGGGAAGTTCTCGCTCCGAAACACGGCGAATTTGTACAGCCGGTTGGTGCAGGATTTTCTATCGGAAAAGTAGATGCAAAATGGGACGATGTGGACTTTATGAATTTCCTGATTGAAAATTTGGGAGATGATTTCTTTATTGATGAATTAAAATTGAAAAAATCTGAAATTCAACCTTTTATTTATTATGTTTTCAGAAATTTCGAGAGAAAAAAGATTCTTTTTAACGGCTTTTGTCCTCCGGCAGAACTTTCAAAATTTATCGTAGAAGCGACAATGAAAATCGACGGGTACAGAAAAAATCTTCCCAATAATCCACCGCCTAAAAAGAAGAGGAAAAAATGAAAATCTCCGCAGTTTTTTCCTTTTGTTGATGTGTTTCTCGATTAGGGCGCAGGAAGTTTCCGGAAAGGTGACGGATGAAAACGGGATTGCGCTTTCTTCGGTAATGGCTTTCAACATGGTTGCAAATAAATATGTCTAAACCTAACGGGTTTCGGAAACCCGTTAGGTTTTTTTGTTGAAAGTTTGAGCGTTTGATAAACCACCCCGTTAAAAATTCAGAGAATTTTTAACACCCCTCCAAAGGAGGGGAACAACCCGCATCCCGAAACTCGAACCTCGTATCCCGAACACTTGGCTCTTTTTACTTTTTCCTTGGCTCTTGTTCATAGACTTTTTCATGAATATCCTTGATAATTTCCTCAATATTTTCAGGTTCATAATTCGCCATGAGGAAAAGCGGTAACTCATTTTTTCCTTCACCGTAACTCGGTTGGATATAATTTTTGTCAATAATTTTGAAACCATTCCTTTCATAAAAACCGATTCTTCTTTCAGCAGTTTCATTCAGGTACGGCGGTTCGGTTTCGAGAATGATTTTCGGGTGTTTCTCTGCAAGGGAAGTAAGAATTTCTGCACCGTATTTCCTGTTTCGGAATTCTTCAAAAACTTCAAAATGTTCCAGAAAATGAAAATCAGGAAATTCCCATACAATCAGGTATCCGACAGCCGTTTCGGCGTCTTTTGCACTGTAAATGTAAGCATCAGGGGTTTCGGCGAGTGAAAGAAATTGTTCTTTATCCCGTCTTTCATTTTCGTGGAAAGTTTTTTCGTAAACGTAAAACAGCCGTGAAATTTTTTTCCGGTTCTGGAGTTCTTCAAACCAAATCATTAATTTGTGGATTTTTTTTACGTAAAATACTTAGGCGTAACACATTCTATGAACATCTATCTTTGATGTGAAAGCGTCTTTATATTCTTAAAATCTTTATATAAATCCTTTGCATTTAGTTATTTTCCTTTCCCGAAAGACTTCTCGTCAATCCACCGTTCTCCGGTGTTGGTGTCCACGAGATAAATGATTTTGTTGAGCCTCATCAGCAGAAAGGTTTTCGTTACAGGAATCGGAACTTTTTTCCCTTCCAGCATATCACAACGGAGAGAAATGACATTTTTTCTGCTTCTCACCACATCACCGCTGAACACGTTGGACGTGCTTTCACCTGAGGCTTTATCATCGAAAACTTCCACATAAGTAGCTTTGTCTCCTTTAATTACTACAAAATTCCGTTCGGTATGGTCTTCAAAATCTTTGACTAAGATGAATTTTTTATCATCAATGCTGACATTTTCAAGATCCTGCTTGATTCCTTTTCTTTCTTCCAAACGTTCAAGAATGGAGTTCAGGACGGCATATTGGGCATTGGCACCAACTGAAGCTACAAAAACCAGCATAAGGGCAAAAAATATCTTTTTCATTTCTTTATGTATCGGGATTTTTTAGCAAAATCCGCTCCAAAGTTACAAATTTCCGCGTCTTTCTTGTTCTCTTTCCAACGCTTCAAATAATGCTTTGAAATTTCCCGCTCCGAAACTCTGCGCTCCGTGCCTTTCAATGATTTCATAGAAAAGGGTTGGGCGGTCTTCCACGGGTTTGGTGAAAATCTGGAGGAGATAGCCCTCTTCATCGCAATCGACAAGAATTCCGAGCTCTGATAGTTTTCTGATATCTTCACCAATTTCTCCTACGCGCTCAGGAATCATTTCATAATACGCTTCCGGCGGTGGAGAAAGAAATTCCACGCCTCTCGCTTTCAGTTCGGTAACGGTTTTTACAATGTCTTTTGTGGCAACAGCGATATGCTGAACGCCTTCTCCTTCGTAGAAATCGAGGTATTCTTCCACCTGAGATTTTTTCTTTCCTTCTGCCGGTTCGTTAATCGGGAATTTGGCGTATCCGTTTCCGTTTGACATCACTTTCGACATCAGTGCGGAATATTCGGTATTAATCTGTTTGTCGTCAAAACTTAAAATATTCACGAATCCCATTACATCCTCGTACCATTGTACCACGGGAATCATTCTGTCCCAGCCCACATTTCCCACGCAGTGGTCAACGTAGAGCAAACCGACATCGGACGGATTGTAATCGCTTTCCCATTTTTCGTAACCGGGCAGGAAATCTCCTTTGTAATTTTTGCGCTCCACGAACATGTGAACAGTTTCTCCGTAAGTATAAATTCCCGACATTCTCACTTCACCGTGTTCATCGGTTAAAGTTGTCGGTTCCAGATAGGGCTTTCCTCCCCGTTTTGTGGTTTCTTCAAAGGCTTTATAGGCATCGTCTACCCAAAGAGCGAGGATTTTCACACCATCGCCGTGTTTTTTCTGATGTTCACAAATCGGGGAATCGGATTTTAATCCTGATGTGAGTACCAAACGGATTTTTCCCTGCTGGAGAACATAGGAAGCTCTGTCGCGGACACCGGTTTCCGGCCCGGCATACGCCACGCTCTGAAATCCGAAAGCGGTTTTGTAAAAATGAGCAGCCTGTTTGGCATTTCCTACATAAAATTCAATGTAATCAGTTCCGTTAATCGGCAAAAAATTCTCTGCCTGTGCGATTTTTTCAGCAAATGTAAGGGTTGACATTATATTCTGTTTTTTTGGAATTTATCAGTTCCCAAGATACACAAATCAGAGTATATCAGCCAAATGTTTAACATTTTTTAAAATCATAGCAGGCATAAATTGCTGAGTAAATAGAATTTTACATACACTTATTTGGATGGTTTTCTGTTTTTAAAATCTTCTTCTGTTTTTATGATAATGGCGGAAAGTTGTTGCTTTTCCTTTTCGGTTATTGCTCTCCAATAGAAGCCATCTTTCGGATTATCCGAATTCTGCTGGGGAAAAACTCCGGCTTCCAAATCTTCTTTCAGAAATTCCGGCGTAATGGCAGGAATCGGTGTATCGAAGCTGAAAGGATAATCTTTTACCACATTGAATTTCAAATTGCCGACCTGATAAGTTTCAAAAAGGTTCAGTTTAAAGTAAGCAGGTTCAAGCCACTGACTTTTCTGAAATCCCAACATAAACTGCCCTAATTTAAAACTCGGAACGGTTTTTCTGACCAGATTCGGGAATGATAAAAATCCGATAAAAAAGACACTCAGCACCGCAAAACCTGAAAATGCTGTTTTCAAAGAAATTTTCTGATACAGCATCACAAAAACGACCACAAAAAACACGTCAATAAAAAATCTGTACTGCGCCGAAAATGCAAGAACGATGATGCTTTTAATCAAAATACTGATAAAAATAAATGTAATCAATCTGTTTTTTTTAATAAAGGTAAAGACTGAAAATCCGGCTAAAGACAAAACAAAAAGCCAGTGTATTTTTGATTTTATTCCTTTCAGAAAAAGCCAGTTGCTGATGTATTCCCATGTCGTGAAATTTCTGATTTCCTCATAATGGAATTTCATATCATAGGTTTTTTCTATGGATACTTTTGCCGATATTTTCATTAATTCCGGATTGGGCTTCCACGGGATGCCGACATCCGCAAACTGCATGGGAAATACCGGAAAACCGAAGCACCAAAGGTTTTTGAACACAAAAAGCAAAAGCATCAGACTTCCCGAAAATAGAAATTTGACTCGTGATTTCATGACAAAAAAACCGTACAGAACAACCAGTAACGGAAGCCACATCATGGTCGGTTTTATAGCAAAAACAAAGGCTGAAACGAGGAACAGTGCGGAGATGTTTTGATTTTTTGAAAGCACCTCATCCAAAACGATTACCGAAAACATGATAACCGGCAAATCCGGACTCGGCGACTGCGAAAACAAAAACAAAAACGGAACAAAAAGAAGATGCAGCCACGATTTTTTTTCGCAGATATAAATCAGATAGATAATGAGAAAAATGGTATTCAGGCGCAGAAAAGGGTCTGAAAAATTTGAAAACCCCGCCTGCAGAATGTGCCACAAAGACATCTGCCCCAAAAGAATATCCAGATTGGCAATTCCCTTTACCAGTCCTGCCTCGGACAGCCATTTTATCGTAGGAACGTAATACCCGAAATGGTCTAAAATAAACGGATAAAACGAACCTGCAACCACTATCGCAAGCATTGACGAAAAAAATATTTTAGAATTGTTCAAGAAAAAATCATAAAAATTGAGGTACAGTCTGAAATAGAAAAAAGAAGATAGTCCGATGACTAAAGTTGCTGTTTCCATATATAAATTCAATGGCAGAAAAAAAGATAAGACTGCCCATACGGCCGCTACTGCAACCGTTCCTATAATAATAAGAGAAGAAATTCCGCCAAGGATTTCCCCGGCAAATCGTTCAGAAATTTTACCGATTCCTGCCAGAACAGGCAGTAGGAAAATCGTGGAAAAAATAATATACATCATAAAAAAAAGATTGCCTAAAAATAAGCAAACTTTCACTATTATGAAGAAAAATTTATTTTACATTTCCATCTTTTTTATCTTTGGAACGCCCGATGGTATATCCTGCGACGCCTCCGACAATTCCTCCGACAACCGCTCCGGCGCCTCTGTCTTTTTTATTGATTATTGCACCTGCGGCCGCACCGCCAACCGTACCGATAAGCGTGCCTTTTGCAGCTTTGCTCATTCCTTTTTTCTGTCCGGCACTTGTACTTGAAGAACTACTGCCGGAAGGCGTACTGCTGTTGTCCGAAGTATTGTTTACATAAACGGTTTTCGTTTCTCTGATGACCTGTGGTTTTGCGGATGCCAGCGCTTCTTTTTCAGCTTTCACTTTAGCGATGCTGTCTATTTTTTTCTGTTCCTCGTATGCGATTCTTTCCTTTTCAATCGCCAGTTTCTGCTTTTCTATTTCCAACTGTCTTGCCTGATATTCCAACTTCTGCTGCTCCAATGATTTTTCGGCAATCTGTTCATCTTTTTTACAGGCGGTCAAAAAAAATAATGACATCAAACCTGCTATTACTATCTTTTTCATACTGTAAATTTTTAATAAACCTCAGGGAATCCGAGTGTTTAAATTGGTAGATATTAACAGTCATTTCAAGAATAAAGCCAATCTTACGTTAAAAAAATGTTAAAATTTAGGCTCTTCGCCATTTTGTATGGAAAAAAAAATATCCATATTATTTTAAAATGACATCGGAAACGGAGGCGTTAAAAATTTTAAAGAATTTTCGTTAAGAAATTTCCACTGTTCGAGGGCGGGACAAAATTTCATTATGCGACTAATTTAGG
>JASGDB010000028.1:0-15828 GCA_049841315.1 Bergeyella sp.
GCTTTAATCAACCGAACCAACCGATTTTTCGGGACAAATTGGAACGCCGAAACCGTAAAATTTGAAAAGGATAATTTCGGAAAATTGCCCGAAAATGCGAGTGCCAATATTTTTATTTCCTGTGTGGACAGCGTAAAATCCCGTTTTGAAATTGCCGAAATTTTGAAAAATTTGAGTGGTGTCGGTTATTATTCCAATCGTCCGAGATATTGGCTCGACTTCGGGAACAGCCAATTTTCGGGGCAGGTTTTGCTTTCTACCATCGGAATTGTTCAGCAACCCGATTCCGAAAAATACGAAACGGTGGAAAATCTCCCTTTCGTTACCGAAGAATTTGGCGAACTTTTGAAACAATCTGAAACAGAGGACGATACGCCGAGTTGCAGTTTGGCGGAAGCATTGGAAAAGCAGGATTTGTTCATCAATTCGGTTTTGGCACAAATGGGAAGTTCGCTTTTGTGGAACTTATTTCGCAACGGAATGACCGAAAACAGAGGGTTTTTCCTCAATCTCAAAAATTTTAATTCTCAGCCGATAAGGTTGTAAACGCTTCATAATGTGGAATATCACATTTTATTATTCATTCAAAACATAACAATTCAATACAAAAAAATTATGGGAACTTACGCAATTATCTATTTAAGAAAACCCGAAAAAGCACAGGAAGTCAACGAATTTCTGAAAGAAAAATACGCTCTCGAATACGAAAATTATAACGGAATTGATTACGGCATTTTCTTTTCGCAGGAAATGTTTGATGAAGATTTGCGGTTCATCAACGAGGACGAGGAGGGAAAAACTCAACTTCGGCATTTTGACCGCCCGATTTCCAAAGAAACCTTTTATTGGTTGAAGTTTGGAGCAGGAAATTGTTTTGGCGATATTGGAACTTTTTGTATCAAAATATCCTCAATTCTTGAAACAGATGTAAAAACAATCAAAATTTTGCAGGAATTTTCCAAAACGCCCGAATTTAAAAAGTATGTCAATGCCCGAAAATCCAAAAATCTTCAAAGATTATTAAAGTGTAAAATTGATTTTTAAACTTCATTTTAAGCAATCGGAACAAATCCGATTGCTTTTTTTGTTTTGAACCAAATTCAAAAATCCGGCGGCAAAAATGCAATTCCTCCCTGCGGTCGGAATCGCATTTTTGCGGAAAACGGAAGCAACTTTTTTTCAAAAATGTTTTTGGAATTTTAAATGTTTTTGGAAAAAGTTGCGGGGTGGTTTTTTGAGTTTTTTTAACCTAATTTCAAAAATCAATTCCAAGAAACTTTCAAATCCCGAAACTCTAAATTTGCCCTCTTTCTATCAAATGAATTTTTTCCGGATTGTGAGGTCGCTTTGAACCTGAATAGTTTGATAAATAATGGTTCTCCCTGTATATCTTTGAACGAAAAATTGAGTTTTATTGGCACTCCCGTTACCAATTCCGGAAATGGTTTGCTGCATTTATACAAATCAAGTTTGTATTCGTTTCCCTCAATATCAACAATAAAAATATCCTCAATCGTCATTTTTTTGTTCTCGTCTTTTGTTTCAATCAGAAAACTAATGGTAATAATTTTTTATCAATTTACTTATCACAAGTTCTATATTAACGTGAGTTCCACCTAAGCAGCAATCAAAGCATATTCTTTTAAAATGTAATTATTTATTCTTTGAAAAATTCATCAACAATGTAATAAATATTTGTAATCTTATCATCAGAAATCATAACGAAAATTTTAGTTAAATATTTGATTTTCAACATATATATTATAATAAATAACCTGTTGTGCAATTAGCATAAATTGACTTTAATTTTGTTTAAACTTCTGTTGAATACGAAAAAATTCAGGTATTGAATCATCGTAAAGGAAGTTATTTTGGAGAGGATTCTCACAGCCAAACCTTCAAATGTTTTGGCAAAATTAATACTGATAGAAAACTGCCCCTTCAATTGTGAAATATTCGTCTCAATTCTCTTTCTGATTTTGGATTTTACATTGGAAAATGCCACAAAATTATGCTGATTTTTCCGCATCGGAACAGAAAGTTCAATCTTGGAATAATTAAACAAGTCCACCCGAAATTCTTTGCTGATATATCCTCTGTCACCGATTAACAGGCAGTTTTCAAAATCGTATTTAAATCGTTCAGATAGTTTACATCGTGGACATTTGCCGAGGTAAAATCAAAGGAATGAACTGCGAAGCACATCACGAATACCTTTGAAAAAAATAAAAACTAATGAGTAAAAATGCCGTTCTTGTCGCAAACCATATGAAGTTTATAGCCAAAATATCGGGATTTTTGTGAAGCGCAATAGCCAAAATCGGGTTGAATTTCATCGGTTCTGCAAATTTCGGAGCGATTCGCTCTGCTGATTTGGCAGATTTGAACAGGAGTAGAATCCACAATAAAAACATCGGTAAAATCCGAAAACTTACTGCTCAAAGTTTCTCGGATTTTGTTGATGTAAGAAAATAAGTTCCGCTTTCTTTTATTGTAAACGCTTCTTTCGATTTTGCCTTCCAGTTCTGTTCCCGAAATACATCTAAACAACTGTAATTGGCTACGCCGAATCTTCGATTTCAGAGTTTATCGACATATATTCTGCGGTAATATTTAATGCGGAAAGTTCCAAATCAGAGAGTTTTGGTGTTCTGATTTGTTTGTAATTTTCGATATGACTGCAATTATTTATCAATTCTTTTAAAATAATTTTATAATTTTGAATAAGATTGTTCATTTATTTAATGACTTGGTAATCAGTTAAATATACGATTTTTTAATCAATTGAACAATTTTTTTTTATTTTATTTATAAGTTTTCTTACATCGAACTCATAGTATATTAAATTATTGTTTACATTCGCTTCACGAGTTATTGTTAATGTTAAACTTGATTTTTATGTTAATAATTTATAAAGATATTTTTATGTTTTTAAACTAATAACTTGGTTTTCAGTGTGTTAAATGATTATTAAGATTGAATTAAAAAATATACATCTATGGCAAAATCATTATTATTATTTTGTTTACTATTATTTTATTGCTGTTTTTCTCAAAAAAATGATTCTATAGATAGAATTTTGGAGATTCAAAATGTAAACATTATTGGTAAGCGAAAACTTATTGAAAGAAAAGGAGATAGGATTGTTTTCAATGTTGCAAACAGCGTTTTTTCAACAGGATTAAACGCAAATGAAATTTTAAAAAATGTTCCGAGAATTGATCCAACAGCTGAGGGTTTAAAAATAATCGGAAAAAGTAATGTTTTAGTGATGGTCAATGATAAACTTCTAAATTTATCTGGGTCTGATTTGGAAATTTACCTTAAATCAATACGTGCTGAAAACATTTCAAAAATAGAACTTATTACGAGTCCTTCTGCAAATTATGATGCTTCAGGGAATAGCGGATTGATCAATATCATACTAAAAAAAAATATAAATATGGGATTTGATGGCTCCGTTACAGGAACTTATATACAAAGGAAAAAACCAGGATTTATGCCTTCTTCCAATCTTACATATTCAACCAATAAACTTTCTGTTGGGCTTAATCTTTTTGCAGATAAAGAGATAAGAAGTGCGGAGTCTGATATAGGTATAAAGTATCCGGAGTTATTAAGAAAATCGATTATTTATAGAGAAGACAAGACAAAAGGATTGACTGTAGGTTTAAATCTTGATTATACAATTAATGAGAAAGCAAATGCAGGAATTGTTGTGAATACAGATTGGTGGAATACAGATCAAGATTATGAATCCAACGTATTTTTTATCAAGAATAATATAATAGAATCTGCTCAGAATCTGCCTTCAAGAAATAATAATAAATATAATTATATTTCTATTTCTCCGTATTATGACATTAAACTGGATACATTGGGGAAAAAATTAAAATTCAATTATAATTTATTAAAAAGGAATAATGATAATTTCAGAAATTTATTATCACGAACTTATACAGGAAATTTTGAAACCTTGACAAATGAAATATTTGCAATCAATAATTCAGAATCTATATATCAGGTAAATACACTTAATGTTGATATTGAATTACCATTTAGAAGTTTCCGAATAGACATTGGAGGTAAATATTCTAATTTCACAAATGATAGTGATATTAAATATTATGATTTCACAACAGGTAAATATATTCTGGATGAAAATCAAAGCAATGTATTTAAATATGAAGAGAGCATATATGCTATGTATTTTTCTACTGAAAAAAAGTGGAATGATAAATTTTTCAGTAAAATAGGGATACGATATGAAGGTACGCAAACGATAGGTAATTCTATTACTACAGGTTCTGTATTTGAAAATAGTTTTGACAACTTCTTTCCAAGTTTATATTTCTCATATGAACCTAATGATAAAAATTCTTTCTCTATAGGCTATAATAAAAGAATTGACAGACCCGTCTTTTATGATGTCAATCCTTTTAGGACATATTTTGATTTATACAATTATTCAGAAGGAAATCCAAGGTTACAGCCTTCCATTACAAATAATCTGGAGTTCTCATATATTTTTAGAAATAATCTAACTGTAACTGCCTATGGTTCAACATTGAAAGATGCTTCGGACTATATCACAATTTCAGAAATTAATAATCCTGTAATTATTTCTATACCAGAAAATTATTTTAGTAAAAAGACTTTGGGATTAGATATAAGTTATAACTGGAGTATTACAAAAAAATTCAGTACATATAATAGCTTTAGTGCATATTTTAATAATACCCAATCCAATATTCCAAATATTACCGTTTCCCACTTAAATGGGTATGGATATTTTTTTTCATCTAGAAGTACATATAAAATTGGAAAAAACAATAAGATTTACCTAAATTATTACAACAAATTCCCAAGTATTGAAGGGCTTTATAAAATATACAACAGATCCAGTATAACATTAGGAGGAGTCTTTAACTTTATTGAAAAAAAATTAGTGTTGAATGTTTCTGTTAGTGATATTTTCAGACAAGCTTCCACTAAAATGAAACAGGAATACTCAAACTTTGTTTGGAATTCCGATGTATATAATGATCAAAGAAATTTAAATATCTCTATAACATATAAATTTGGAAATAATAAATCTAAATCTGTAAACAGAGAAGTTAATGATTCTGATAAAAACAGACTTATAAAATAGTGAAAATAGTACAAAGTTTTTGGTCAGGCAACAACCGGAATTTAGACAAGAGCTACGGTTGGCTTTCTCCCAAGTATCATTGGCTTGGATGGGTACTGAGTGTCAATCAGTTGAAACAGTTTTATGATGAGGTAGAGTTGATAACGGATAAAATAGGAAACGAGATACTTATTGAAAAGTTGAAACTTCCTTACTCTAAAGTACATATAATCCTAGATGATTTGAACATATACAATGAAAGTTTGTGGGCACTTGCTAAAATTAAATCATATTCTTTCATAGATGAACCTTTTCTGCATGTGGATGGTGATGTATTCATTTGGGAAGAGTTTGATGACGAATTGTTAAAAAAAGAGATTATTGTACAGAATATAGAAACCACCACAGAATATTACAGAAATATGTGGACTCAAATATTTCCGCACTTGCAATATATTCCTTCCGCAATGGACTCATATCATAAAGGGGTTAACAATAAAGCCTATAATATGGGAGTTTTTGGAGGAAAGAATCTTAATCTTATCAAAAAATACTGTGAAGAATCTTTTTCTTTTGTGAATAGAAATCAATCAGGTTTGGACAAAATCAATCTATTTAATTTTAACATATTTTTTGAACAGGTTCTGTTTTATGAAATGGCAAAACTGAAAAACCAAGATGTATCCTGCCTTATTATAGAAGATATCGGAGATAATGAATATAAGGGGTTTGGAAGTTTTGATGAAGTACCTAATGATAGAACATATCTTCATTTATTAGGGTTTTTTAAAAGACAGCCTGAAGTGTGCCTAAAATTAAAGACTTACGTTCACAAACACTATCCTTATTATTATGATAAAATCGAAGAATTATTAAATATTGAACCTAAATTATCCAGTTTTAAATATGAATATTCAATAGAAAAAAATACAGACTATCAAAAAAAATATATCCATAAGCTTTTACAGAATATTCCCATAAATAATGAGCTTGAAGAAATTTTTTGCAGAAATATAACTTTAGAAGGCAAAGTGATAGAGTTTTATGATTTATTGGATCAAGGCAAAGATTTCTTTATAATTCCTACTTCATGCTATAAAATTACACATAACGATGCAGATAATCAGGATTATATAGATATAAAGCAGGTTCAAGAAAATGATCTTCATATTCCCTTAATGAATATTGATCATGTAATTTTTAATGAACTCGATGGTATAAAAAGTAATAAGGATTTTGAGGTTAATGCACTTCAGTATCTAGATGACGATTTTCCTTTTGAAGAACAAAAAGCATTTATAGAAACTTTATGGAAAAGGATATCTTACTTTATTTCTTTATGTGTATTTATCCCTATTCACAAAGAAGAATATATTCAATACCGTAAATTAACATCTCAAAAATAAATATTATGGAAAACAAAAAAATTAACTTGCAAGAATTCAAACAAACTACCGTGAAATTAGCCAAATTACTCGAAATGAAGGGAGGGTCTGGTTCTTCACAAACACTTGTTTATACAACAGTATGTTTTGGAAATGACCAAGATTGTTATAATAGAGATTCAGATTGTTAAATGAAAAATAAAGGAAGAAGTGGAAGCCCACACATAAAGAACACAATGTTTAACCATTAATTCTTTTTTACTATGAAAAAAATTAATTTGAAAGAATTCAAGCAATCAGAAGTGAAAGTAGCTCAATTGCTTGAAGCTAAAGGAGGATCTGGAGCATCTAGTACAAGCGGTAGCAATACTTCTTGTATGGGAAATGACCAAGATTGCAAAAGCGGAGATTGCGATAGTTAGTCTCAGTACACTCTATAGGCAGAGGACTTCCTTTGCCTATATTACTATTATTTTCTAATTTTTAACCCCTTACATTATGGAAAAAAAGAAAAAAATTAATTTATCTGAGTTTAAAAAATCTCAATTAGAGGTTTCAAAGCTTTTAGCAGCAAAAGGCGGATCTGGTAATTCTTCTTCTCAAGGGAGTAATTGTCAATGTCCACCTAATGATTCAGATACAGGAAGTGATTGTTCTTGTTGGTAATAATGAGGAGGTAATCACTTTTCATAAGAGATTACCTCTTTTCTGGTTTTATTCTTAAAATTAATTAAAATGAAAAATATAAAAATAAATCTTAGCAAATTTAAGGGGCATAAGCTCAGTATTGAAAATTTGTTAGCCACTAAAGGGGGTAATGGAGCCACCTCTACTCATAAATTAAAATCCCTATGTTCAGGTAGCGATATTGACTGTAGAAATAAAGATTCAGAGTGCAAAGAAAATAATTAATATATGATTTTAATTTTTTCAATAGAAAATGATACCTCAACCTCTTCCGTTGTAAAATGGCTAAAACATTTTGGGGAAGAGGTAGTGGTTATTAATTCCGATGATGACACTAGTAAATTTATCCAGCTAAATAATGATGGGATTTTTTTTAAGAATATGATTTCAGGTAAAGAGTTTAACCTTCTAGATGTTAAAAGTTGTTGGTGGCGAAGATCAGGCATAGGTCTTAAAAATTTTTTAAAATCGAAGGCAAAGAAAGATTTATTGATTGATAATATTGATATTTCTGAAATTATTATTGGTAGTAGAAGCCTTATCCGTTCTGAAACTGAAAGCTTAAGGGAATATATTTTTAATAGGATCTATGAGAATTGTCGTATTAATATCGGCAGTCCGAAATTATATGGTTTAAATAGGCTTGTTACAATGGATTTGGCACGAAAAAAAGGATTTAAAGTTCCTGAATTTGAAATTATTTCAAATTTAAAGCAAATAAGTTTATCAAAATATATTGGAGATTATTTTGTTTCTAAAGCGATTTCGGATGGAATCTACCATCAGATTGACGGAAAAATGTTTTACTCTTATACAGAGCTTCATCAGAAAATGTACTATAAAAATCAAGATTTAAATGTTTTTCCTTCTTTAATAACAAATGTTATTGATAAAAAAATGGAGATAAGATCATTTTATCTGGATGGTCATTTTTTTTCTATGGCTATTTTTTCCCAATCTAATGATCAGACTAAAGTTGATTTCAGAAAATATAGCAGTAAAAAGCCTAATAAGACAGAACCTTATAGATTGCCTCTGGAAGTAGAAAAAAAATTGAAAGCTATTTTTGACGAATATGGGTTGAACTGTGGATCAGCAGACCTTATTCTTGATAAAAATAACGATTTTGTATTTTTGGAAATTAATCCTGTGGGGCAATACGGTATGACCAGTGAGCCAGGTAATTATAACTTAGATAAAATAATCGCACAATATTTAATACATGGAAAACTATATAACACAGAGAGTGCTAAATAATAAGGAATTGGAAAATCTTCCTCTTTTCTTTAAAACCATTTTTTATAATGATCTTACTGAGGCTGAAGATGAAGAAAAGTTATTTAAATATAATTCTAAAATTCAAACCAACTATATGAGGCATTATGATCCCAATAGAATAATTTGCAAAACCTTTGACACGAAAGTGCTATTCCAAAATGAAAAAGATGTTTCATAATGATGATATTTTTGTGTTGTCTTCTAGTTGTAAAGTTACAAAAGGAGCCAACCGGAGCGTTATTGTTGATTACTTGAGAAGTGATATTCAATTGATTCCTAATGAATATTACGAATTGATTCAGGTACTCAACCGCAATACTATTAATGGAATAATCGAAATAATTGATGAAAATTCACTATACCACTTCCATACATTTCTTAATTTTATGCTCGATAACGAGTACGGGATGATTGTTTCTGATTTGAACCAGTTTCCTGAAATCTCAACAGAATTACATGATGATATCATTTCACTTAAAGATTCCATTGTTGAAATAGATACCGAATCCTTTAACGAAGATGTTTTTACAAATATTATCAGGCAAATTGACAGTTTATTGTGTGATGATATACAAATCAGATTTTTATCAGATATAACCTTTGATTTTGCAGATCATGTTTTAGGTATTCTAAATAAATTTGATATTTTTTGTATTGAAATACATTCTGCTAAATCTCTCCAAATTTCACAAGAGCAATGGTTTTCCTTGATAGAAAAATATGCCGCACTTTCTCGTATTTTTATTTATAGTAGTGGAAAAAATGAAAAAACTGATTTCATTAAATATAGTAGGAGAAATGTTCCTTTACTCATGGGAAATGTGTATTATATTGCCAATGAATTCAACAGTGGGTGTTGCGGAGTAATTACACAAGACAACCTTTCTTTTGGAGACCAAGGGATGCATAATCTTTTAAAATTATATAACGGTTGTCTTTATAAGAAATTAACAATAGATAAAAGCGGAAACATTAAAAATTGCCCAAGTATGCAGAAGGACTACGGCAATAGCTTGAGACAAGATATTTCTTCCGTGATAAAAACAAAAAAATTTCAAAAATACTGGTTGATCAAGAAAGATGACATTGAAGTCTGTAAAGATTGTGAATTTAGATATAACTGTACAGATTGTAGAGCATTTTTAGTTGACCCTAATAATATAAAAAGTAAACCTTTAAAATGCGGGTATAATCCTTATACAAACATTTGGGAAGAAGATTGTATTAATCCTTTAAAAAATCTAACTTCCCAAACGTAATGATATCGTTATTCACTTCTTTCAGAGGATTCCCTTATATTGCACAACATGATACAATGGACTGCGGACCATCTTGTTTGGCTATGGTCTCTCATTATTATAGAAAACACTATTCTATACAAGAACTTAGAAATTATTGTTATTTATCGAGAGATGGGGTAAGTCTTTTGGGGATAGAAGATGGTGCTAATGAAATAGGCTTTGAAACATTAGCTGTAAAAATATCTACATCCGAGTTAAAAGAAAAGAAACCACTCCCCTGCATTTTGCATTGGTCTAATAATCATTTCGTTGTTTTATACAAAGTTACTCAATCTATTTTTTCAAAAAAATATATGTTCCATATCATGGATCCATCTTATGGAAAAATAGTGTTGAATGAAAAAAAATTTGAGGATTATTGGGCATTAGAAAATAAAGGGCTTGCGTTGCTTTTAAATCCTACGGAAGAATTTTTTAAAAGAAAAGTAAACTTTAATAATAAAATAAACTTCTCATTCTTTCTCAGCTTTATAAAACCACATAAAAGAGAAGTCCTCATTCTTTTTATGGGATTGTTTTTCAGCAGTCTCCTAAATCTAATTTTTCCTTTTTTAACTCAGGCACTTATAGATATTGGCGTGAATTCAAAGAATATGAATTTTGTCCTCACAATATTACTTGCTCAATTATTTTTATTTCTAGGTTCAATAATTATTGAAATAGTAAGAAACTGGGTGCTTGTTTTTATAAATTCAAGAATAAATATAACTATCATCTCAGACTTCCTTTCTAAGATAATTAAACTACCTTTTAAATTTTTTGATGGAAAACAACTTGGAGATTTCAGCTCAAGAATAGGAGATCATCAGAGAATTGAAGAGTTTTTGACTTCACAAAGTTTAATGGTTGTTTTTTCGTCATTAAATTTTATTATTTTCTTTTTAGTCCTTACACTTTATGATCCCAAAATATTATTTGTTTATGTTACTATTACAACTATTTCTATTATTTGGTCATCTCTATTTCTTAAAAAAATAGAAAAAATAGATTATCATAGATTCAGATTGCAAAGTGAAAGCCAACAATCTATTTTTGAGCTAGTAAATGGAATAGTAGAGGTAAAACTGAATAGTATAGAAGATTATAAAGTTTCTAACTGGCAATCAAAACAAATTAAATTATTTAATATCAATTTAAGCACTTTAAAATATAGCCAGTTTCAACACGTAGGATTTGATTTTTTTAATCAGCTAAAAAATATTCTCGTAATATTTATTGCTGCCAGAGAAGTTATATTGGGAAATATTACTTTAGGAACATTACTGAGTATATCTTATATCATCGGAATGATGAATTCCCCGCTTAATCAGCTTATAGACTTTCTCCGCTCATGGCAATATGCTAAACTCAGTTTTGAAAGGCTTAATGAAGTACAGAATATGCAGAATGAAGATACATCAGATAAAATATTACTATCACATGTCAAAAATCTCTCGGAAAATACAAATAATGACATAGAAATCTCAGAATTGAGTTTTAATTATTATGGACCTCGTTCCCCGTTGGTTTTGAATAATATAAACATTTCTATTCCTGATGGTAAAACTACAGCGATCGTAGGAGAAAGTGGTAGCGGTAAAACCACTCTGATGAAATTACTCTTAAAATTTTATGAACCTTCGTACGGAGATATCCATTACGGAAAATATAATATTAAAGATATTTCGGCAAAAAATTTAAGATATAGTTGCGGTGTTGTAATGCAGGACGGATATATATTTTCAGACACCTTAGAAAGAAATATTGCTACAGGAAATGAAGAAATAAATAAAGAAAAACTTGCGGAAGCGATAAGAATAGCCAATCTCCAGGAATTTGTGAATTCCTTGCCTCAAAGACTGAATACAATGTTAGGCTCAGGAGGCAACGGTATTTCCGGAGGGCAAAAGCAAAGAATACTTATTGCACGGGCGGTGTATAAAAATCCTCATTATATATTTTTTGATGAAGCCACTTCATCGCTGGATGCTGAAAATGAAAAAATCATTTATGACAATTTGGAAGATTTCTTCAAGGGGAAAACAGTTATTAAAATCGCACACCGTCTTTCAACCGTTAAAAATGCAGATCAGATAGTAGTATTAAAAAGTGGCAAAATTGTTGAAGTCGGGAATCATCTTCAATTAGTGGAAAATAGGGGAATATATTATAATCTTGTGAAAAATCAGTTGGAACTAAATTTATAAACCATAAAATAAAATAAAAAAATGATTAATAAAAAAGATTATTTTTTGGTCAGTAACGGAATCCTTATCATCGTCATTACTTTTTTGATTGTTACGCTCTTACTATTCCTGTTGAAAGCAAATGACAAATCGATCATAGAACTCACCGTTGAATATTATTTCAAGAAAAATTCAAGTAAGATTTAAAAACGGACATGTACAATAGATTTTTAAATACATTTGGTTACAATATTCAGTCGAGAGACTGGAATTTGTCATTTCAGTCACATCCAAATTATCCTGATATTACTGCGGTATCAGAAACATTAGAGATATTTAACATAGAAAATATAATTGCTGAAGTCCCTAAAGATTTATTTGATGATCTTCCTGATACCTTCATTGCTCTTATAATATACAATTCCAAACCTGAAAATGTTTTTGTTGTCAAAACATCTCAGAATGTAAAGATGATCTTTTCGAACAATGTTGTAAAAAAAACACCCAAAGATCAATTTCTGGAACTATGGACTGGGGTGTTATTAAGTATTGATGATAATCCACGTTCAGAAAATCAGGAAAAAAAAGAATTTAAAATATCTGGGAACAATTTAAAGTATGTCTTACTTTCCATTTCAATACTACTTTTTATTTATATCAACTTTTCCTTTAAGAACCTTTCAATATTAAGTTCTATATACTGTTTGGTCAGTCTGTTTGGATTAGGATTGAGCTTTTTGAGTATAAAAGAAAGCTTAGGATTCCAATCAAATTTGGTTAACCGGATTTGCTCGGCAAATAATAATAGTGAGTGTGATAAGATATTCTTTTCCAGAGGAGCAGAAGTAGTTCAGGGAGTTACCATGAGCGATCTGGGGCTGATTTATTTTATATTTTCTTCTATTGCCTCTTTCAGTTTCTTTTTACATGGAGTTTCCACTCTTCTCTTATCTATATCTGTTCTGTCTTTACCCGTGGTCATATACTCTGTTTATTATCAACATTTCAAGGCTAAAGCCTGGTGTGTAATATGTCTTGGGATAGCATCATCCATAATATTTCAAATCATTGTACTTTCTTTTGGTTCCCACTCTATAATAGATAGTATTTCTTTTTCCTTTTTGATCATACTCTTAAGCGGTATTGCCGGAATTTGGCTTTTTATAAAACCGTCATTTGATCAATTAGGAGTCTTAGGTTTTCTGGAAGTAGATTATAATACCATTACACGCAGATATGATATTTTTAATTCCATGTTTTCTACATCTAAAAATATCAGAGGATTAAATGAAATAGAACTGATAAAACTGGATCATAATACAGCATCTCAAATCAATGTAACCATAATTTTAAGCCCCACTTGCGGAGCCTGTGGCACAATCTACCGTGAGATAAAGAAAATGCAGACCTATTATCATGAAAAAATACATTTCAGTCTGATTTTCAATATTAAAGCAAATATAGAAGAGAAAATAAAAGCTGTTTTCATGAGACTGCTAGAAATGGCACAGGCTGAGGAAATAGAAAATTTGATTCAGGGATTGGATGATTGGTTTATTCATAAGTTTTCTGAAAATAAATGGCTCAGAAAATGGAAATATCCCAAACATGACCATTCTACTATAATGGAAAATTATAATACATTCTTTGCTGATAATGAGATGTATAATACTCCTGCTATCCTGGTCAATGATACGATTTATCCTATGCCTTATAAGCTAAGCGATCTAAAATATTTTATAAAAGAAATTGAAACACTATGCAGCGAATAGCTATAATTGTCTTTTATTTTGGCAGGCTGCCATGGTATCATAATTTTTTTATTGAATCCTGTTTCAATAACAAAACGGTAGACTTTGTTTTTTTTAGCGATAATTTCACCGAAGAAAGATTGAACCAAAATATAAGGGAAGTTCCTTTTTCATTAGATGAGTTCAATAAACTGGCATCTGACAAACTGGACTTGAATATTATTGTTAAAAGCGGTCTTAAAATCTGTGATTTACGTCCTGCTTTTGGACTTATATTTGAAGATTTTCTAGTTGGTTATGATTTTTGGGGATATGCCGATACAGATATCATTCTGGGCAGAATAAGAGAGTTTATTACAGATGATGTTCTGTATTCTTATGATTTTATTTCTGTCGTACCAGAGTATCCTTCCGGTTTTTTTGCCATTCTCAGGAATGTAGAAAAAGTAAACAGGCTCTTTACACAGAGCAAAGATTATAAACAGCTCTTCACTGAAGACAGCAATACATTATTCGAAGAATGTGGGGGATATTACCAGGATGTTATTAATGGAGTAAATATATTAGATACTCTATGCCCTATAGAAACTTTTCATCATTTATTGGAAAAAAACAAGCACGAAATCTCTTCACTGTTCGAGTTTTTTTCAATTGAAGGCTCCCCGGGAAATATACATATCAATAATGGAACTATAACTTTTCTGAATGAATATGAAGTAATGATGTATCATCTCACGAATTATAAAAATAATTTCTTCGGAAGCAAACCCCAGTGGAAAAAAGTCCCGTCCCAATATACTATTTTTAAATATAGTTTTAGGGCAACAAATAGGCTGAATTCTTTTTTAGGTAAATCAAATGACTTTAATAAACTTTTCTTATTTAAGACATTGAAAAAGATTGATGGTTTTATTAATATTTCAGCAAAATATGATTTCAAGATTGGGAAATTCCGCTACATGCATGAATATATAGAGCTTGGAAAAAACGGATCATATTATATAAATAATACTGGTAATAGCATTCTTAAATCTACTCTTTATAAAAATTTATTTTTCATTAAAGGTTTAAATCAGTATTTCTTTCTTTCCGATAAGAAAAAAATAAATTTGATTTTAGAAACTGGGCGAGTACTTGTTTATGAATATTTGGATGACTGTTAATGTACCAAAGTTTCCTATGACAAAATATGCTCGTTTTGTTATTATCCCAAAAGCATAGATTCCAAAACATATAAGCAACAATATTTCTGTAAAAATCGCAACAAAAGATTTTTAGATTTTTATACTTATAACGCTTACAAACAAAATATTAACAGCAAAATTATCCAATTTACCAAAGAAGGATTGGGCATCAGAAGCACTACCCATCAAAAATAGACTTCGGGCGTTTTATGGTTTGCAGGGAAATTTTTGAAGAAATGTTACTGCTCGATTGTAATTCACTATGAAGAAAAGGCATTGCGTTTTTTAGGGAAGATTTCCAATTTGTTATCGGTTTGTCGTAGCCATTTTTCCACTGGTTTCCGAGCCAATTGTTGTATTTTGCTTCAATAAGATTTTCCAATTCGGGAACGTAGTTTTCCAATGTTTTTGCGTATTGCATAAATTCTTCCAAAGAAGGAGTATTTCCGGAAACCGGAATGATAGTTACCGGAGGAATTTTCGGAGGATTGTCTGTTGCCAAATTTTCATTCAGAGGATTTTCACTTTTCTGTAAAGGTTTTCCGGCGGTTTTCTTTTTTTTCGGAATTGACTTTTGGGGATTTTCAAAATCAGACAGCACAGGCGAATATTCCCGAAGAATTTTGTATTGTCCCGGAAGTCCGTTTTGTAATTGGTATTGAATCATTCCCAAGTTGCTGAGTTTTTGGCGTAAAGAAATAATGGTCGGTCTTGTGATTTTCAGCCGTTCGCAAATTTCGGTGTCCGAGAGTTTGAAATCGTGTTCATCGTTTTTTGTCCATATTTCCAGCAAAAAAAGATAGAGGGAAACCGCAACTGCTCCCAACGGCTGTTTTTCGTTGTGCTGCCAAAAACGGCGGATTAATTCCGAATAATTCATTTTTTATGAAGAGCCATAAGTTCCATTGCTTTCTCTTTATCAATGATAATATGATGTCCGTTCTGA
>JASGDB010000029.1:0-2620 GCA_049841315.1 Bergeyella sp.
CCGAGTTTTGGAAATTTTAGAAAATTCTTTAAAATTTTAGCCGAGTTTCCAAGTCTTGAACTTTTGGTTCTTTTGTTTCAAGACAAAAGAACAGGAATTGAGAATTTATAGATAAAAGTTAATTTTAAAATCCACAGTTTTTGTCGAAGAACCAAAAACCGAGTAATAGCAGTTTTTTGTATCTTCATCTTCGATTTTCATTACCACAAACCAAAAAAACATGGCAAAACCTTTCAACAGAACGGTTACTTTAATCGGAATTTACAGACAGCTCCGTCCTTTCATCAGACCTTACCGGACGATAATTTTATGGACGCTTTTCCTCACATTTTTAGGAGCAATTACCGCGCAGGTGAACGCTGTCGTCCTCAAATTTACCGTAGACGAAGTGGAAAAGCTCACCAAACTTCCGAACCCGATGTCGGAGGGAATTCATGTTCTGATGATGATTACGGGAATTCTTTTGGGGAAAGAGATTCTCAATATATTCATCAGCTTCGGACAGAAATTTTACGGTGAAAAAATACGAATCAGCATAAGCTCCGAACTCGCACAGAAAGCGATTGATAAAATACTGACGTACAGAGTTGCCTATTTTTCCGATGAAAACCATGAAAGCGGAAAGCTTCAGACCAGAATCGACAGGGGAATTGAAAGCCTGACAAAACTGGTTCAGAATTTCTTTATCGACATACTTCCGATGTTTTCCAATGCGATTATTGCGCTGGTGATTATGTACATGCAGAATGTGTATGTCGGGTTGGTGTCTACGTTTATCGTTCCGGTTTATTTTTATGTTACCTCATTGCAGGCGAAAAAATTAGGCGGAGTGCGGAGAACACTGAGAAATCAGCGGGAGCAGAAAACCTCGGGACTGCTGAATCTCATTAATTCCATTATGGTAATTAAAAGTTTTGTCCGCGAAAAATTTGAAGGAAAAAAACAATACGACCTCCAGATGCAGTTAATGGAAAGCCAGCTTTACACACGGAAAACGAGCTTTATTTACGACGGGTTTAAAACATTTATCGAGCAGATAGGCGTTGTTTTAATCATACTTCTCACCGTTTATCTCGTGCTTGACCAGCAGATGACGATTGGCGCAATCATGCTTCACATCATGCTTTTCAACAATGTATCTTCGCCGATACGACAGCTTCACCGGATTTATGACGATATGAACGATGCGATGATTTATGCCGAAGGATATTTTGATATTCTGAATGCAGACAGCGAAACCGAACCCAACGGAACTTTCGGAAAAAGAGAACTGAAAGGAAATTTTGTCCTAAATAATGTGGATTTCAGCTATCCGAACGGTACAAAAGCCCTGCACAACGTATCCATGAATATCGAAGCGGGGAAAACCACAGCTCTTGTCGGGCTTTCTGGAGCAGGAAAATCTACGGTTATCAATCTTTTATGCAAATTTTATCTTCCCGAATCCGGCGAAATTCTGCTGGATAATGTAGATTTGAACGACTATGACAATTCTTTTTTAAGAAACGACATCGGTTTGGTTTTGCAGAAAAACCACATTTTTCAGGGAAGCATTGAGGACAATATCCGCTACGGAAAAATGGATGCTTCCCACGAACAGATTGTCGAAGCCTCCAAAAAAGCCTATCTCCACGACCAGATTATGGAGCTTCCCGAACAGTACCGGCACGATGCGACTCAGCTTTCGGGAGGACAGCAACAGCGGATTGCGATTGCAAGACTGTTTTTGAAAAATCCGCCTGTCATTTTTCTCGATGAGCCTACCGCAAGCCTTGATGCGATTGCTACAGAACAGATTAAAAACTCACTTGATGCCATAAAAGAGGGAAGAACGGTGGTTATCATTTCGCATTCCCTGTCGCAGATTTTGGATTCCGACAAAATTTATGTAATGAAAAAAGGGCGTGTTGTGGAAAGCGGAACTCACGATGAACTCGTACATCTGAACGGAACCTACCGCAAAATTTTCGACGCTTCCGCAAGAAGTTTGAATCTGGATAAATTAGTGAGTTCGTATCGGGAGAATTAAGACGGGGAGACTTTGAGACAATGCGAATATGAGAAAACCCGAAATCGGAAAACCCTCTCATTATCTCAAAGTCTCCCTATCACATAGTCTCGGCTATCTCCATCGGTTTCATAAAACTAAACGTAATATTCCCATACTTCCGGCTGTCGAAAATCTGCGGATGTTCCAGTTTCAGGCGGGTTTTATGTTCGATAATGAGGATTCCGTTTTCTTTCAGATAATGGTTGTTCAGAACCAGAGCGATGAGTTCCTGATATTTTTTTTCGTCGGTTTCAAAAGGTGCATCTGCAAAAATAATTTCGTACTGTTTTCGGTTGCGGTTTTTTTTCAGCCAGTCGTACACATCGGCTCTCTGGACGTTGATTTGCAACTGCATTTCCAAATCCGAAGCAGTAGAATTGATGAAACCCGTATGTTTCGGATTCATTTCCACAGAAGTAACGTCTTTGCAATCCCTCGAAGCGAATTCCAGAGAAATAGAACCGATTCCCGCAAAAAGGTCAAGCACGGAACAGAATTTCAAATCGTAACGGTTTTCGATAATTGAAAACAAGGCTTCTTTTGCAAAATCCGTTGTCGGACGTACATCAA
>JASGDB010000030.1:0-59726 GCA_049841315.1 Bergeyella sp.
CCCAAAATTACATTTTTTTGATTTTAAAAAGATAAAAACCTCATAGGTTTTAGGCTAAACGCATTAAAATTCTTTGCGAACTTTGCGTTTGGAATTTTAATGCGTTTAGCCTAAAACCTATGAGGTTTTTATCTTTTTAAAATCAAAAAAATGTAATTTTGGGCAGATTTTTAAAAACCCGATAAAAACGGGATGATTTTTGCATCTCATCCGTTTTGAAATTATAAAAATATCCGCATGAAAAAAGTATTTCTCATTCCCGTTCTGGCGCTTCTGCTCATGGTTTCCTGCAATAAGGACAAGGAACTCCTCAACACGCTGAACGATTACAATATTTCCATGGAAAGCAAAGGATATCATTTCGGCGACAAGCTGGAACTTCCTGCGAAAGTTACCGAAAATGCGGAAAGCATTACCATAAGTTTTGGAGAAACGGAAACCAACAGCCTTACCATTGACCCGAAATTTTTCACTTTGGGAGATAATTATGTTACCTTCAACATCAAAAAGAAAAACGGCGAAGTGCTCACTCAGGATGCGACGATTAACGTTTTTGCGAAAAATCCTGAAGCAAAACTGTCTTACACGATCGTTCAGGAATATCCTCATGATACGAAAAATTTTTTGCAGGGATTTCAACTGGAAGGAAATACGGTTTATGAATCCGAAGGGCAGTACGGCTCTTCTCGATTGATAAAATATACGCTCGGAACAACCAATCCGGTTGCGGAAACCAAACAGGGCGAAGAATATTTTTCAGAAGGCGCATCGATTGTGGGTGATAAAGTTTATCAGTTGACGTGGAGGGAGAAAAAGGGATTTATTTATGATAAAAATTCTTTGAAATTAACGGGTGAATTCTCTTATCCGAACTTAATCGGAGAAGGCTGGGGACTGACGTATGACGGGAAATATCTTCTCCTTTCGGACGGAACGAAAAATATTTATTTCCTTGACCCTGCAAAACCGTCGGAAGTGGTGAAATATGTTTCTGTTGCCGGAAATTCAGAAGTGTACGACCAGCTGAACGAATTGGAATTTCACAAAGGATTTTTGTACGCAAACGTTTGGCAGAAACCGATTATTCTGAAAATCAATCCTGAAAACGGAGAAGTGGTAGGGAAATTTGACTTTTCCGAAATTGCAAAAAATCACACGACAAGCAATGATGATGTGCTGAACGGAATTGCTTTTAAAGGCGACAACATGCTGGTTACCGGAAAAAACTGGCCGAAGATTTATGAAGTTGCCATTCAGTAATATTTGAAAATTAAGAACAAAAAGATGTGATACGTTCGCATCTTTTTTTATTTTTATACAATGAAATTTCTGAGGTTCATTTTGCTGTTTTTGTTCTGTTCCGTTTCGGCGCAGAAAATTCTTCCTTTCGATTCTTTGAAGATGAAAGATGTTACCGATTTTTTTATTGATGATTACGGGAATTTTTATCTTTACAAAAACCGTGATTTCAGTTTTGCCAAATACGATGCATCGGGAAAACAGCTCGGAAAAGTGATGATGACGGTTCCGTTTCGGGTGCAGAGCGTGCAGAATCCACTGAATATTTTTCTTTTTTCCGAAAATGCGCAGGAACTGAAAATGCTTGATGCCAATCTCAATGAAATTCAGAATATCAATTTCCGGCAGAAATTCGGGTTTGTGAAATCGGCGTACGCAGAGGATTTACAACAGATTTGGCTTCTGGATGAAAGCACAAAACGCCTTGTTCAGTACAATTACAGGAATGACCGGATTATCAATTCTTTTCCTTTAAATTTTGATTTTGAAAGAATTATTTCGGTTCTTGTTTTTGAAGGAAAATTGTATGTAATTAATGACGAATGCTTTACCGTTTACGATTTTCAGGGAAATGAGCTTTTCAGAAAGCCAATCGAAAATCCGCAAAAGCTATATCGGCAGAACGAAAAGATTTTTATCATCACCAAAAATAAAATCCTGGATTTTTCCTTTCCTGAAAGCATAAAAACCGTTTTTCAAAAAGAAGATTCTCAGATTGTGGATAAAAACTCGTCTTCTTATTTTGAACTGAAAGGGTGTAAATTCTATCTTTACAAAATCGAAAAATAAATGAAGGGTTTTGCATTTTAAACCTTACAATTTTAACTTTTAAATCCTAAAAAGTACATGCATATCGCTATCACGGGAAACATCGGAGCCGGAAAAACCACTTTAACGACCATGCTCGCCAAACATTACGGCTGGGAGGCACAGTTTGAGGATGTAGACCATAATCCTTACCTTGAAGATTTCTATGCCGACATGAGCAAGTGGAGTTTTGCACTTCAGATTTACTTTCTGGGAAGCCGTTTCCGACAGGTGAAAGAAATCCGTGAAAGCGGAAAAAACATCATTCAGGACAGAACGATTTATGAAGATGCACATATTTTCGCGGAGAATCTCTATGATATGGAGTTGCTTTCTGAGCGGGATTTTAATAATTATTTTTCGGTGTTCAAGCTGATGAAAGATTTTGTTTCAGCGCCGGATTTATTGATTTATCTAAAGTCTGATGTTCCGAATTTAGTGAAGAAAATCTACAAGAGAGGGCGTGAATACGAAGCCTCCATCAGCATCGAATATCTTTCTAAACTGAATCAGAAATATGAAAAATGGATTTCCGAATACAAAGACGGAAAACTCTTAATTATCGAGGTTGACGATTTGGATTTCGTGGAACATCCTGAAGATTTCGGAGTGATTTTAGACCGTATTGATGCGGAACTGAACGGACTTTTCTAAGACAGGGAAATTGGAGAAGTGGAGACTTTGAGACTTTGAGAGAGGGAGACTTTGGGACTTTGAGAGAGGGAGACTTTGAGAGAGGGAGATATGGAGACTTTGAGAGAGGGAGAGGGAGAGCTTGAGGTTGTTTGAAATGGTTGGATGTGGCTTGAAAATCGTTTGAAATGGTTCACAACTTTTTAACACCCCGTCAAATCCGCCGCGGCGGATTCGCCACCCCTCTGAAAGAGGGGAATATCCCGCACCTCGAACCCGTATCCCGCACCCCGAATCAAGCGAACGTATCTTGACCAAATGGAAAAACCCGTATCTCGCACCCCGAACCTCGTACCCCGAACCTCGTACCTCGTGCCCCGAACCACTTGGCTCTTTTTACTTTTTCCTTGGCTCTTTCTCTTGGTTTCTTATCTTTGCACTCATGGAAAACACACGCAAATCGGCTGCTATCGGATTCATCTTCGTTACGCTTCTGATTGATATTACAGGCTGGGGAATTATTATTCCCGTTATTCCGAAACTTATCGAGGAGCTGATTAACGGTGATATCAGCGATGCTGCCAAATACGGAGGCTGGCTGAGTTTTGCCTATGCTTTTGTGCAGTTTATTTTCTCGCCTCTGGTGGGAAATCTCAGTGATAAATACGGAAGAAGACCGGTGATTCTGATTTCGCTTTTCGGTTTTGCGGTGGATTATATTTTTCTTGCCCTTTCCCCGAATATCTGGTGGCTGTTTGCAGGAAGAATTATTGCGGGAATTACGGGAGCGAGCGTTACTACGGCAAGTGCTTATATTGCGGATATTTCTACGGATAAAGACCGTGCGAAGAATTTCGGATTAATCGGAGCTGCTTTCGGATTGGGTTTCATTATCGGGCCTGTTCTTGGAGGAATTCTCGGACATTACGGCTCAAGAGTTCCGTTTTATGCGGCTGCTGCTCTCTGTCTGCTGAACTGGCTTTATGGCTATTTCATTCTCCCTGAAAGTTTACCGAAAGAAAACCGCCGTCCTTTTGAATGGAAACGGGCAAATCCTGTCGGTTCTTTTAAATTTTTAAGGAAACATCCTGAAATTTCTATGCTTACAACCGGATTGATACTCATTTATATTGCCGGACATGCGGTGCAGAGCAACTGGAGCTTTTACACGATGTATAAATTTGATTGGAATGAAAGAATGGTCGGGATTTCTCTGGGAGTAGTGGGATTAATGGTCGGGCTTGTTCAGGGATTTCTGATACGGTGGATAAATCCCCGTATTGGTGATGAAAAAAGCATCTATTGCGGTCTGGCGCTTTATGCTGTCGGAATGTTGCTGTATGCGTTCGCCACTGAAGGCTGGATGATGTTGGCGTTTACCGTGCCATATTGTATGGGAGGAATCTGCGGACCCGCTTTGCAGGCGGTGATTACCAAAAGTGTACAGCCGAACGAACAGGGAGAACTTCAGGGTGCTTTGACGAGTCTGATGAGTGCGACTTCCATTGTCGGGCCGCCGCTGATGACACAGATTTTCTATTTTTTCACGCATGATAAAGCGCCGTTTACCTTTTCGGGAGCACCGTTTCTGTTGGCATTTATTTTAATGGTAATCAGTATTTTTATTGTGCATTCCGGTTTTTCTAAAAGGAGAAAACCTTAGAGCCTTTAATTTTTAGCAATAAAATTTAAACATCCTAAAATTTAACCAATATTTTTTTCTATATTCGAACATTCTATGACGTAGAAACTCCCATACATACTTCATAATTATTTGAATCCGGTCGGAAAATGGTTTTCCGGTTCGGGTATTTGTTTAATTTTTTAAATTCAATTAATTATGAAAAAAGTAATTTGTGTGGACACCGGAAATCCCGAAAACTGGGTGTTGGTAGATGAAAAAGACCATTTAAAGGTAGGAGAAGTTTATACCATTAGCGAAACAATTTCGGACGAAGAAACCGGAGAAACGTATTATCGTCTTGTGGAAAAACCGAAAAGAGATTGGAAACACGTGATGTATAATTCCAAACGTTTCATAGACGTGCCTGAAAACGGCGAAATTCCCAAAATAGAACCAAAACCGGAAATCCCACTCACGCTCGAACAGAGAAGAGAAAATTTCATCAGAAAAATGAAATATCTTGGAATAGATGATGAAGGTATTCAAAATAATTTGGATATATGCGATGAATACGGGATTTCATATTCTTGAAAAGCGAAAACTAAACGGCGGTGTAACAACCGCCTTTTTTAGTTATATCACGAAAATTCTTGCAATTTGTAAAGTAAAATCCTTACAAAGTGTAAAGTAAAATGCTTATAATCTGTAAAGTAAAATATCCACAATATGTAAAGTAAAACTCTAATAAAGTGTAAAGTAAAATGCTTACAATTTGTAAAGTAAAATACCTTCAAAGTGTAAAATAATATATATCTTTGCAGAAAGATAATGTATTATGGGATATATTAATCGCCTGTCAGACAACGAGTTGCTTCGTAAGTTAGATGCTTCCGGTGCTTTGCTTATCAGAGGTGCAAAAGCCTGTGGTAAAACCGAGTCTGCAAAACAGTTTTCAAAGAGCGTTTTGCAAGTCGATAGAGATGAGCAAGTTCCTGTATTAATCAGTACCGCTCCAAGAAGATTATTGTTGGGAGATACGCCTCGTTTGATTGATGAATGGCAGGAACAACCCGAACTTTGGAATTATATCCGGCACGAAGTTGATGACCGCAAAAAAACAGGACAATTCATTCTGACAGGTTCGGCAAATCCTGAAGAAAACGCAAAAATGCACTCCGGAGCAGGGCGTTTTACCGTAATGGATATGCGGACAATGTCGTGGCAGGAATTGGGTTTTTCATCAGGAAAAATAAGTTTGGAAGGGCTTTTTGAAGGTGCGAAAATTGATATTTATGACGAACCGACTGATTTGGAATTTATCATTGAGAAAATAATTATCGGTGGTTTTCCGACCAATCTGAACAAGAAAATCAGTCAGGCAAACGATTTGAACCGTGCATACATCGAATTACTTGCAGAAGTGGATATGAGCCGTGTTTCCAATGTAAAACGCGACCCCGTAAAAGTGAAAAATCTCCTGCGTTCTCTCGCACGAAATACCGCAACAATGGTGGATATTACCGCTTTGGAAAAAGACATCAAGCAACAGGAAAATGCAGATATTTCCCGACCTACGATTTACGATTACCTCGATGCACTCGAACGTTTGATGATTGTGGAAAACCAGCCGGCGTGGAATACGCATATTCGTTCGGCTTCGGCTCTGCGAAAATCCCCGAAACGCCATTTTACCGATGTTTCGCTTGCGGTGTCGGCATTGGGTGCAACGAAAAAATCATTGCTTAACGATTTGAATTTCACGGGATTTTTGTTTGAATCATTGGTTACGCACGAACTTCGGGTGTATGCACAAGCCAATGATGCCAAAGTCTATCATTATCGGGATTCCAGCAATTTGGAAATAGATGCGGTTGTGCAAAAATACAATGGAGAATGGTGTGCATTTGAAATCAAACTCGGGACAGGGCAAATTGAGGAAGCAGCGGCAAGCCTCAACAAGTTTGCTTCTGTTATCGACCCTAAAAAAGCAAAATCTCCCAAATCACTGAATATCATTACAGGAACCGGCATCAGTTATACCCGAAACGATGGTATTAATGTGATTTCGCTGGCTTCATTGGGAGCGTAAAATCAAAATTATTTTTTTGTTAAATTAGCACAATTATAAATAGCAATGTACTGAAAAATGGCTGGTGAAAACCTTTGTAAGTATTTTGGATAAATAGAAAAAACTATTTACTCCCTCAATACTTTTATTCTGCCGTCATTCCATATTTTTATCACGGAAGAACCGGAATATTCGGAAACAACGTCTCTGTTTTCTTCCACAGCATAATCCACCGCATTCAGTATTTCAGGAGAAATATCGGAGAATTTCATCGGGGATTTTTGTCCGCTCAGATTGGCGGAAGTGGAAACCAGAGGTTTATTCAGTTTTGAAATCAGTTTTTTGCAGAAATCGTTTTTCACAAGGCGTATTCCGATGCTTCCGTCTTCGGCAAGAAGTTCTTTCGGAAGTCCTCGCGGATTTTCATACACAATCGTAACAGGTTTTTCGGAAAGGTCGATGATTTCCCACGCCATTTCCGGAACGTCCACCAAATCCTGCAAACGTTTTTCGCTTTCCACAAGGATAATCACGGATTTTGACGGCTCGCGTTTTTTGATTTCAAATATTTTCTGAATGGCTTCTGCATTGGTCGCATCACAGCCGATTCCCCAAATGGTATCGGTCGGATAAAGGATTGTTCCGCCGTTTTTGAGGGTTTCTATTGCTTTTTCCATTTTTAATTTTTGGCTAAACCCATGAGTAAATTTCTTTTCAAAACTGATTAAATTCTCTGGATTGTTCCCTCTGTTTCAGGCACAAGCATGGACGTTTGCACCAGCGGAAAAGGAAAGGTTTTTATAGTTTTCAAATTTAAAACTTTCAGTCAAATTCACAAAATTTATTATTAAATTTTGGAATCAGAAACCTATTGCGGTTTTACAATTTTATACCTAAATGCACAACAGCTAAAAAGTCAATTTTTAATATGAAAACAATTTCGTAATATTGCAATAAGTAAAAAATTGCGGAGATTTATTTTCAGTTGATAAATACATTGCTGAAAGGTGTTTTTAAAGCAAATCTGAATTGTTCGTTTTCGGGAAAACGGATAATTGAAAATTAAGTGTTTTGTTTAAAGCATAAAATTATAATTGTATGAAGAGGTTTTTGAGTTTATTGGTTATTTTTCAGTCAATTTTGCTCTTTTATGCTCAAAATCCTAAAGAGTACAGCCTTATTTACACCAAAACATACTTAGAAACTTCACAGAAAGATTTTAACAGGGCATTAAAAGTTGCCGATTCTTTATTTAAAACTTCGCGTACACCGGAATACCAATCGAAGAGCTTAATGCTTTCCGCTTCGCTCTGCCAGCAGGCCGGCGACATGAAAAATGCAGTAGATTACGCAGTAAAAGCTGAACAGGTAATTAAAAACACGGATGATTATGCATGGCAGGCGAGGATTTACGGTTTCCTTTCCACCCAGTACCGTCAGTTAGGGCTTTCTAACCAGTCTGCAAAATACATTAATAAAACGGAAACAGCAGTTTCCAGAATCAGTGATGAAAAAATCCGCAATCAGGTCATAGGCTTTGTCATGCAGGAAAAAGCGTACAACGAAACGGAGAAAAAGCAGTATGCCAAATCCATAGAATTTGTGAATAAAGCGCAGGAGTATTTTAAGAAATCCGGCCTTGAGAACGATTTTCTTACAGCCAACAACGAACAGCTTATCGGTTTAAATTATTATCGTCTTCAAGAATATGACAAGGCTCTTGAATATTACAATAAAGCCCACGAAAAACTGAAAAATCAGCCGGATAATCATATCAAAGCACTTGTTTACAATGGATTGACGCAGGTGTATATCGAGAAAAACAATAGGCAGGAAGCGGGAAAAAATCTTGCTGTTGCCGAAAAATATGCGGACGAATCTCCCTATCTGTATCTGAAGAAAGAAATTTACGCTACTTCTCAGGAGTATTATTCTTTTGTCGGTGATTTAGAGAATTTAAAAAAATCAAAAGCTAAATACGATTCGGTTTCGGATAAGATTTCGACCATGTCGACTACGTTTATTAATGATTCCTACACACAGCTCGAAAAGAAAAATGAAGAAATCCGCAAAGGAGTAACCATGAAAAACGTGCTTCTGCTGGTATCTGTAATCTTGATTGTTTTGGGAATTGTATATTTCGTCTATCAGAAGCGGAAAAATGTTTCAAAGGAATCCATTTCAAAAAACCGCAAAACCGTTTCAGAAGATGAATCAGCAAAAAAAAATCGGGTTCAGAGAGAAGGCTCACTGCCGATTATGACTCATGAAACAGAAGAAAAAATCCTTGTAAAACTTGAAAAATTCGAGCAGTCGGCACTTTTTAGAAGAAATACGGTTTCGCTTTCTTATCTCGCCAATTACTGCCTCACCAATACCAAATATCTTTCTTATGTGATTAAAAAACATAAACAAAAAGATTTTAATAATTACATTAATGAGCTTAGAATCAAGTATATTGTGGATAAATTAAAAACAGATTCGGAATACCGCAAATACAAAATTTCCACTTTGGCGGAAGAAGCCGGATTTTCTTCGCAGAGTAAATTTGCGGCTGCATTCAAGAAAGTGAATGATGTTTCGCCGTCTCAGTTTTTGCAGGAAATGGAGCAGTAAAACTATTTTTCATTAAGTGAAATTTCACCTTAAAAAAATTATTCTGCTCTTGATGCATCCTAAAAGACAAACTACTGCTATGACTATGAAAACCGTAAGGCTGATGCTGGCGTTTTTGCTGCTGAATTTCCTTGTATATTGTAAAAAAGACCGTACCGAAAATTTTCAGAATCCGGGCAAAAATGCTGAAGATTTTTTGAAAAATCAGCAGATTAAGGAAGAAAAAAAGAAACCCGAAATCAGGTATTCCGATTTTATTTTTCCTGAAGATAAAAGAGATTCCATGATGGCGGTTTTCAATGAAACCTATTCCGAGCAGGAACGATACACGATTCTTGCCCTGAACAGGCTGGATTCCAAAAACAAATGGAGAGCCGATACACTGATGATTCCGGACAAAATCGATTCTACTTTGATGTCGTATTCGCCTTTTCCCTATAAAATTGATGTGTTGAAAGATGTCAAAAAAATTGCATTATTTTCCTATCCGGTTCAGGCGTATGGTGTGTATAGCAGCGGCAAACTTCAAAAATGGGGGCCGACAAGCATGGGGAAAAAATCCGCCGAAACCAAAAGAGGGTTGATGTTTGCCAACTGGAAAAAAGAACTCGCCATTTCCACAATAAACAAAAGCTGGAAACTTCCGTATAATTTCAATCTTCACAATACGCTGGGAATCGGGTGGCATCAGTATGATTTGCCCGGTTTTCCTGCATCACATTCCTGCCTGAGGCTTCTGATGGACGATGCCAAATGGATGTACGGCTATGCCGATCAGTGGATTCTGAATAAAGACGGAGCAACCGTACATGCCAAAGGAACTCCGGTTATTGTGTTCGGGGATTTCGATTGGAACGGGAAAAAACCGTGGAAAAAGCTGTCTTCCAATCCAAAAGCCAACGATATTTCCGAAGCAGAAATGAATGAAATCATCCGCCCTTTTCTCGATGAAATTCTGAAAGAACAGAAAAACAGGGAAGATGTCCTTTCTCAGATAAATGCTGAAAAGATGAACTAAATTTAGTTTTTCATTTTTGAATTGAAGCGGTTCGGCAGTCATGGGTTTTCCTGTTCCTGATAAGGAATCGGGTCTTCGAGGTAAAAACCTCTTTTTATGATTACGGAATTTCGCTCAAGCTGAAAATTTACATATTTTCCTTCATCATCTTTCATCATATTGTTGAGCTTTTCCAGCGTAAGATTTGAAGCATATTTTCCGTTGATGGAAATAATCCGGTCGCCTTTTTTGATGTCGGCTTTATCACACGGCGAATCTTTTCTGCATCCGGCAACGGAAAAAACAGGCTTTAAAACAAATTTATACTGAAAATTAGCGGGATTTTCAGCCTTATCTGTATATACTTTTTGGGTAACAACGTTCACTATGTCCCGCTCCCAGCTCATGCCGTCGTGCCGGATTTCGAGTCCGCTTTTATTGAATAAAAACGGGTCGTTGTAGTGCTTGTTGGGTTTCAGGAAAATTGTATTTTCGGGATAATTGAAAATTACGGTGAATCTTCTCAGAATTTCACTGCCGATTGATCCTTTCCTGTCATTCACGAGTTTCAGATGCTGTATGGAATATTCGTAGGGCATTGCGGCGAGCGGTTTCACAAAATTGTATTTCCCGAGATAAAGCCCGTGGATTCTGCTTCTTTTCCCGAAAATATCACCATTGAATCCTCTTCCGAGATAATCGTCAATATTCGGTCGATTGTATACAAAATCTTTTATCAGGGTAGGGAAGAGCCAAAGCGCGTCGCTGTTGCCGAGGTCGATAAGCATTTTACTGCTTTTTTTGGTTCTGGTCATTTCTACATCAGCAGAAATATACGGTTTGTTCAGTTCGAGTGTAATAGGAAATTCCTCAAAGTTTTTCGTTTTCTTTTTAAAGAGTTCCGGGCTGTTGTAAACCGTGATTTTTTTCGTAAGATAATTAATCTGAACAGGATAATTTCTGAAAAACTGGTAGCCGATAATTCCGTTTACGGGAATCCCAATCTGGTCGGAAAAATTAATGCCTTGATCGAGAATAATATAAACAGTATGATTGTTGTCTTCCAGAGATTTCCCGATTTTTATCTGATTACTGACGGATTTCAGTCCTTCGATTACAAAATTTTCTCCCAATCCCGAAAATGTGATTTTTTCAACATTTTGAAAATCTATGTCCTTATTTTCGAGACTGAAAAGTATGGATTCGTTCACTCCGCTGTCCAGTAGAAAAGTGAGGTCAACACCATTGATATTAACAGGAATGAAAATAAGATTATTAATCAGTTTAAACGGAATCACTGCTTTTTCGCCGTTTTTCACGGTAAACCCTTCCTGAGATTTAACTCCGGTAAAGACAAAGAGCAGAAAGATGTACAAAAATTTCACAAAGGAAATTTACAAATTTTTTCCATACAAAAAACCCCGCCAAAGAATTTTCTATAGCGAGGTTGTTTTTTAGCAGTCAAAAGTAAAATTTAATATCTGTAATATTCCGGCTTATAAGGTCCTTCAACTGTTACGCCGATATATTTTGCCTGTTCTTCGGAAAGGGTTTCCAGTTCCACACCGATTTTTTTCAGGTGGAGAGAAGCCACTTTTTCGTCTAATTTTTTAGGAAGTGTGTACACTTTGTTTTCATAAGCACCGGAATTTGTCCAAAGTTCAATTTGAGCCAAAGTTTGATTGGAGAAAGAGTTACTCATCACGAAACTCGGATGTCCTGTCGCACAGCCAAGGTTTACCAAACGCCCTTCTGCAAGGATGATGATTTCTTTTCCGTCCACATTGTAGATGTCAACCTGCGGTTTCACTTCAGATTTTGTATTTCCGTAGTTTTCGTTCAGCCACGCCATATCGATTTCGTTATCGAAGTGTCCGATGTTACATACAATCGTTTTATCTTTCATTTTTTTGAAATGTTCGCCTCTTACGATGTTGAAATTTCCGGTAGTGGTAATCACGATGTCCGCAGTTTCAATTACCGTTTCTAATTTTTTCACTTCGTAGCCTTCCATTGCAGCTTGAAGTGCGCAAATCGGGTCAATTTCCGTTACGGTAACGATGCTTCCTGCTCCTCGGAAAGAAGCGGCAGTTCCTTTTCCAACATCTCCGTAACCGCAGACTACGACTCTTTTTCCGGCAAGCATTACATCGGTTGCTCTTCTGATAGCATCTACGGCAGATTCACGGCATCCGTATTTGTTGTCGAATTTGGATTTTGTAACCGAATCGTTTACGTTAATCGCCGGCATTACCAAAGTTCCGTTCTGCATTCTTTCGTACAGTCTGTGAACGCCTGTTGTGGTTTCTTCGGAAAGACCTTTGATGTCTTTTGTAAGCTCGGGATATTGGTCGAAAACCATGTTCGTTAAATCTCCACCGTCGTCCAGAATCATGTTCAGCGGTTTTCTGTCTTCCCCGAAGAACAGCGTTTGCTCAATACACCAGTCGAATTCTTCCGCATTCATTCCTTTCCATGCGTAAACAGGAATTCCTGCAGCGGCGATTGCAGCAGCAGCGTGGTCTTGCGTAGAAAAAATATTACATGAAGACCACGTAACTTCAGCACCGAGAGCAACTAAAGTTTCGATAAGAACAGCAGTTTGTATCGTCATGTGCAGGCATCCTGCGATTCTCGCTCCTTTCAAAGGCTGAGACGGCCCGTATTCTTCACGGATTGCCATAAGGCCGGGCATTTCTGCTTCTGCAAGCTGGATTTCTTTTCTTCCCCATTCTGCGAGAGAGATATCCTTAACTTTGTAAGGAATATACTGAGTTTTCGTTTCCATTTAATAAAAAAATTTTCGCAAATTTACGAACTAAATTCTTCACCACAAAAAATGCCTGCCTGTAAAGACTTTTCCGACATCAAAGCAAAAATACTTCTTTGGAAATATGAGGAAGGAGAGGAGTTTGATGCCGAAAAACTTTTAGAACCTGAAAATTTTGACAGGATTAAGGAATATCATCCGAAAAAATTATTGGAAACCTTAATGGTGAGGAAAATCCTGAAAGATACGCTTCCGGGATATAAAATTCTTTACAACAACCGAGAGCCATTTCTCGAACCGAAAGATTTTGAAATTTCCATTACCAACTCTTTTCCGTATGCTGTTCTTGCAATTTCTCCGTACAAAATAGGGATTGATATCGAACGTTTTAACCCGAAACTGATTCGGCTGAAAGATAAATTTATCCGTGAGGAAGAGCGGGATTTCATTCCGAAAGATGAGGAAATGGAATATCTCACGATTATATGGTCGGTAAAGGAAAGTTTGTATAAACTTCATCATTCCAAACACTGGTCTTTGAAAAAACATTACGAAGTTCTGCCTTTCTGCCGAGAAAATCTGCACAGTGTCCGCTGTCGGGTTCACGATGACGAAACATCCGATGAATATTATGCCCGTGTGGAATTTTTTGAGGATTATGTTTTTACGATTGTGGATTGATTTTGTAGTAATTTTCCACGACTTTTCTCTGCTCACGGGCAACATCATAAATCAACACCAGAAGCTCCTGAATGTTTTTCAGAGTGGTAAGGCGTGAAATCCGCTGCGTATCTCTTCTATCAAAAAACAAATTGTCATCAATTTCTGATTTTCTTTTTCTTAAAAGGGTTTCCACATGGTCGTCCGGCTCAATGGAGCTGGTTTTTTGCAGGCTTTTGTCTACATCCTGCTGATTAAGAGTGTATTGCGTGCGGGTAATTTCATTGATTATTTTCCGGTTCCAGCTTTCAAAATCTATTTCCGGAAAATCATTTTCGTCTTTATACTGCGACAAAGAGGCGGTATAAGCGATGAGCAGGTGAGTGGTGTTTACAAACTGGTGAACGGCTTCCTTTTTTTTCTGACGGCTTTTCGGGTCGGAAATCATTCTCTGAAAATTATCAGAAAGATTGGCAAGATTAATCAATGCTTCCTTTCTTTTAAGTTTATACTGCTGAATACCAGGTTTTTCATCAGTGAAATAATCGGTTACGATTGTAAAATATTCTTTACTGCTTTTGGCGGATTTTTTCATCAAATCAAGTGTCTGCGTATGTTCCCACACGGGAAATACAAAATAAGCGACGAGAAAACAGATAATTCCCGCAATCGTGGTGTCCAGAATCCTGTCTTTGAAAATCAGATTGATATTTCCGGGATTGAGGAAATTGAATGAAAGGAAAATATAAATGGTCATGAAAAGCACAGCCCAGAAATATTTTTCGCGCAGAAAGCTGAAACAGAGAATCATGCTTCCCAGAAGTATCATCAGTAAAGCGGTATTGTTGTCCACCGTCATCAGAAGGAGATAGGCGAGGACTGCACCTGCAATCGTTCCGTAAAGACGGAGCAGATTCCGGCTTTTGGTGATGGAAAAAGACGGTTTCATAATAGCGGTAATGGTAATGAGAATCCAGTAAGGATGCCCGATTCCCAGAAAACTTATTTGCGGAACGAGATAGCCGATAAGCAGTGCAATGGTAATTCTGATGGAATGTTTGAATAAAGCGGAATCCAGCGAGAGGTTGTTTCTCAGAACTTTAAAGTTCAGATGTTCCTCCGCACTCAAAAATTTCTGATAATCCAGCCTTGTGGAAAGGCTTTTGGCAGCTTTCAGATCTTGCCCGTCGATGACGAAGATGCTTTTTATCTCCTCTGAGACTTCGCTGATGCGCATGAGAATCTGGCGGAGAATAAGGAAGTGTTCCAGCGTTTCGGAATTCAGATGCCGGTTTCTGATTTTGAAATATTCATCGTAAACATGATTGAGCTCTCTGTCGAGATTGATGGACGGTTTGGCTTTTACGCTGCTCTGTAAGGCAATCCCGATGCGGGAAATTTCCTCCGAAAGCAGATTCAGGTAATTGTGGATATGGGAGAGAATCCTTGTCTCCTGAAAGTTTTCGTGAAGTTTTCTGTAATCGTTCTCAGAAGTCAGAAGTTTTTCATGAAGGTCAATGGAATTCAGAAACATCAGCATCAGTAATCGGGAAGTGGTGGTGGATTCGTTGACGATGGTTCTCGTTCTGAAAACGGTTTCCCGGGTTTCTTCCTGAAGATTTTTAATCTTTACCTGCTGTGCAAGTAGCTGTGAAATCAAATTGTTATAATCGGGATTTTTGTGGTAAAATCCGGATTTTATTTTTAAAAATTTCGCAAGTTCCAGATAATTTTCTCCAATCATCTGCGAAGCGAGCTTGTATGGGCGAATGGTGGAAACGATTAAAAATATCACTACAAACCAACTGCATCCTGCAAGAAAGATGAGCAGACTTTTCAGAATATTTGTTCCTGCAAAATTTCCGTCGACAAAAATTCCCATTACAACCAAAGAAAGCGAACCGACGGCTGCAAGTCTCTGTCCGTAAACGCCAATCATGGTAAAGAACATCCCGAACAGTATGATTACGGGAAATACGAGTGCAGGAACATCTTTTATCAGGCCTGAAACGGCGGCGACTAGAAAGAAGCTGATGACAGCTGCAATCAGCGAGTTTCTTCTTCTGATGAACGGTCCCGGCTGGTCGGTAAGTCCGATAAAACTTGTTCCTAAAGGAAACAGAAAATATTCTTTCAACAGCCCGAAATGAGCAAGTATAAGGCTCGGAACTACTATTGCCAGCGTAATCCGCACACCGGAATAGATGTACTGGCTGCTGATGAATTTTCTGAGTTCCGAAGTATAATTCATAATACAAAATTACCTAAAATAAAGCATTAAAAAAGTCCCGAACCGGGACTTTTTTCACATTTAAAATATATTTTTTAATAATCCTGAGCGTTATAGGTTTCTTCTCCGATATTCCATGTAAGCCCAAAACGGAGCGTGTTGTCCAGCGCAGTATTGGTTTTTGACATGTTAACCAGATACGAAAGGTCAAGCCCGAAAGACTGGTATTTCAATCCTACACCTACGGTGGCGAACTGTCTTGCTCCCTGTTCTTCGCTTTCATGGAAATATCCGCCTCTTACTGCAAAAGAATTATCGTACTCGTATTCCAAAGCACCGCTGAGCATTGTACTGTTTTTATTGCCGAAAGATTTTCCTATACCTTCGATTACACCCACATTCGGGATTCCGTAGGTGGGATTACCGTTCAAGTCTGTTCCTGTTTGTTCTGTTCCCGGAACAAGGATTTTGGAGGCTTCAATACTTACACCTACTCTGTTGAGGTCGTCAACAAAGAGGTCGTATCCTGCTCCTAATCTCGCCATGGTAGGAAGGTATGACCTGGATTCTTCATCGCCTGTATAATCTAATCTCGGCCCGATATTCTGAACGGCAAATCCGGCTCTTGCTCTACCGTCATAATCTCCCAAGCTGGTGTGTTTTGGAGACATGAAGTATCCGGAAACATCTACTGCGAAAGAGTTGGCAGGTTTCAGAGTGCTGTTGGAGCCGAATCCTCCTCCTAAATCGGAACGGATGTAGCGACCGGTAACCGCCATGGAATAAGTATCTGAAAGTTTCAGTCCATAAGCAATGTCAATGGAAAACTCATTAGGTTTTGATGTCCCCATATCCTGAATATCGTTTCCTACAATTTCGGTAAGATTTACCTCTCCCATGTTGAAATAATAAATACTCGCACTGATGGTAGACCTTTCTTCCTGCCCCACGAACTGGTGGTAAGCAGCGTACAGCAGGAATACATCATTGGTCAGCTTGTTCATCCAAGGGGTATAGTTTACGGCAACTGCTGAAGTTGTTTTGCTGAAAGGATATTTTGCCGCATTCCAGAATTGAGAAAAAGCATCAGTAGTGGTAACAACACCCTGGTCTCCCATACCTCCGGCTCTGGCGTCAGGGGAAACTCTAAGGAACGGCGCTCCGGTATACACAATGCCTTCTTGTGCGAAAGCGGTAATACCCACGCCAAGACTTAAACCTAAAAACAGTTTTTTAGTAAATGTCATAAGTAAATATTTATCGTTTATTTTTTATTATTTTAATAAGACCATTTTTTCAACGGCAACAGCGCTTCCTTTGCATTTTTCCTGATTCTGGCTTTTGGCAAATATTTTAAAAATATAAGTGCCTTTACCCACAGTGTCTCCGTAATCGTCTTTACCATCCCATTCAATCGCTGTTCTCGGTGTTCTGTAGCCTTCAAGGAAAGGTTCTGCCGTTACCGATGTGCTGATGGTTCTCACCAATCTTCCTGTGATGGTAAAAATCTGAACATTTACATCAAGAATATCATCACAGTTATGCTCAAACTGTACATAAGTCTTATCTGTAAAAGGATTCGGCCAGTTCAGTAGTCTGTTGATAATCAGATTTTGCTCGGTTTCATCCTTTACTATAAAGTTTAACGTTTCTGTTGTGGAATTATTGTTTATGTCCCAAATTTTAAATGTAAGCTGGTGCTCGCCAGGGGTAAGATTTTTGAAAGGGTAAGTTACCACACCTTTTTGATAATCTGCCAGATTGGGATTTGAGCATCCGTTTCCTTCGCCGGAAAAATAAAAATTGTTGAGAACCACCGTATTGATGATTTCCCCATCCAGATAAGTAGTGATGTCGTGTCCGATACCGGAGCCTGTGGAATTGATTCCTTTATCGTCCGTTACGCAGGCAAGAAGCATGGGGTTCTGGTCGGTAATTCCTCCGTCTGCAAAATTGGTATTGTTCATGTAGAGTTTTGCCACCGGCGGTGTATCGTCGTTGATTCCATCCGGATTGATTCCGCCTACATTCTGTACCTGATTATTGAAAACATCTCTTACTTTATTATCGGCATAAGCAAGGATTCTTCCTTCTCCTATTTCGTAATTGATGTCTTTCGGAACATAAAATTCTACAGTGAAAATACCGTTTACTACTGTTCCCGATGCTTTTACAATCGGGCTTCCTTCTTCCTGATAGGTGAGTTTCGGAAGCATTTTCGGATCGCTGTCGTTGTTAAGGGTTGTTTTGGTAAGTTTTTTATCAAAAATGTTGATTACTACACGGCCGCTGAAACCTTCATCCAGAGTTCCGTCTGCTTTGTTTACTTGTCCTTTTACTTTGATAAAGTCTAAAGCGCGTATCTGCCCGGGAACGGGAGATTCTACTTCGTTGATGACAAGCTGTCTTTTCGGGCGGCTCAGTTTTCCTGCGGGATCTCCCAGGAAGTTCACCCTGAGGTGGTTGATTTCTTTTCCGTAAGAAATTTTTGCTTTCAGGAAAGCATCTCCTAAATTGAGGAATTCGTCATTTTCAAGAGCAAAAATATTATTGATAAAAATGGTGGTCATTTTTTCACCATACGTTACCCCGATTTTGCGGCTGGATGTGATGAGTGTGGCTGCTCCTCCCTGTGAGCTTTTAATCAGCTGCTCCCCGGAGGAGGAAGTCTTGGGATCGTCCCATAAGGTAAATTCACAGGTGATGGTGGAAACAAGAGGGAATCTGGAATAAATATTATTATAATTGCTGAAATTCTGGATTTCATCCAAGGTAAGCACTCTTTCCTGCGCCCATCCGTTGGTGCCTCCATGCCCGAAATAAAACATAAAAAGGCTGTTTCCCATGTCATTCATGATTGCCTGGTTGACCTGCGAATAGCGCTGTCCTCCTGCCGCAATTTGAGCCGGAAAGGAGTCTAGATAAAGTTTTTTGATATTGTATTCTTTTCTTGTGCTGCCGCTTTCAAAATTTGTGATCAAAGCATTGTTTACTGTTGTGTGGAATGGTGTAGTTGCTCCATAATCGTCATCCACCACAAAGTCCAGCTTCATTCTCCATTCCCCGAAAGGAGTAGATTGCCCGGTCAAGCTGTTGTTGTAGGCAAGGGTTTTATCAATCAAAAGTTTTGCTTCTGCTGCGCTGGCAGCGGGTAGCCTTCCCACAGGAATATCCGGCAGGATATCCCACAAACGTGCGGAAGTCTGCGGCTTCGTCATTCCGTAATAATCATCGGTAATATATGATCTTTCAAGGCTTCCGCTTTCTTCACTCTGATACAGAGGGATAATATCTGCACCCGGCACAACTCTTCCCCGGAAGTCGTAGGACGTATCTCCCAAAATGAAGATATATTTCAGTGTGCCGGAAGGTGTATTAAGTTTTGTTGTGAAATCGCGGATGGCAGTAATATCTTTGCTTCCGCTGCTGAACTCGTTGTAAATTTTGTTGACATCCACTACCGCAACATTGTATTTCCCCTGATAGTAATCTGCCAGACGCTGTGCCTGCCCTAAAAATTCGGGAGATGTAATCATGAGGTAGTCTATATTCTGCAATCCTGCCAAATCCTGATTTTCGATTTTTCCCACGTATCCGGGAGTATAGGCGGAAGAATGATTGAATGCTACAAATTCGTTATTGAAAATTTCGCTGGATGCCGTATATCCGAAACTGAATACAGAGCCGGAACCGGATTTATTAACTTTTCTTTTGGCATTGGTAACATCTGAAACATCCCAAACCTGCTCCATGCCGGATGCATTGCTGATACTGAAAGCATAGCCCAAACCAGAGCCTTCCAGAATGCTGTATTCGCGGAAATTCATCTGTTGCCCGTTATAGTTCAATGCTTCACGGTACTGAACTTCTGCATAATTGAGATAAAATTTTCCGTTCGGATTCACGCTGATGTCAGGGTTGATACTTATGGTAAGCTGGTTTCCCGAAAGATTACTGATATTTCCGTTGTAGAAAAGTGTAGAGTATGCTTCTTCAGAATTGACGGAAGTAGTAGTGTTTCTCTGCCCATTGATGGAGAAAGTTACTTTATCATTCAGCGCATTGTATGATATGATATTTGCTCTGAATTTTATAATATCAGCCGTTTCAATAGCAGTATTTAAATTGAAAGTAATGTCTTGATTGGTCGTAAAGCTGTCTCCCGTCCATATTCTCCCGAATTTCATCAGATTGAGCTTTTCTTCATTCAATACCTGATAAGCATCATATTTTGTAAATACCTGAGACGCAAGCGGAACATCTTCCTCCTGAACCCTTTTTCCCTCACCGTGATCAAATGTGATAAAATAATAGGAATAATCTTCGTAGATATTCGTGAAGTTATTGGATTGGTCAGTTCTGGTTTCGGTTCGTTTGTATCCATCTCCGTTTGAATAATCATAAAGATTATAGCCATGAGGCCCCTGAGCATAGAAAAGTGCATAATCTTCTTCATTCCAAACGCCGTCTTCTTCTCCGGAAACCTGAATAGCATTTTCCTGAACCGCAGAAAAGCGAAAATCTGTGTTAAATTCGGGAAGCATCAAGCCGCCGTTTCCGTAGATCCTCATATTCTGTGGATTTACAGAAGAAGGAGTAATACCAATGCTTCTCAGAAAATTGGAAGTAATCTTGAAAATTCCGGATTTATCCACCTTTATTTTGTAAATATTGCCCGATTTCAAAGGGTTTTCCGTAGTTCCCGCTCTTTGGACAGCCTTTTGCTTGAGGTTTGTTTCAGGAACGATCTCAAAAGAAACAAGACGATAGACTTCATTATTATCCATTTTCAAAGCTGCTACACTGATAGAGCTGGAAGTGCTGTTGTCGTATTTATTATAATAAGAAGAAGCAGAAAAGTCGTCTTTTGCAGGGAGAAGATAAGGATTAATGTCAAAAAAATCCTTTTTGGTGATTTTTTCCCAAACCAAATTTTGTGCTTTCATCAGTTTGTCGGAGTTTTTATTTTCCATGGAAAAATAAACAACCCCGTTTTGATAGCTGTATCCGGCATTCGTAAAAAAAGGAATTACCGTTTTTTCAGTTCCGTAATCAATGGTGGTAGAGCCTTGCCAGTCAATTTTTACATTCTGAGCGTAAGTTGCTGAAAATAAGAATAAAAGTATTATACCTAAAAATCTGTTCATTACTTATGTTTTTTTTGAAGATACAAATTAAACGATTTTTTTAAAAATATAATATGATACAATAAAATTAATTTGCCTGCGTTTAACAAAAAAATGTTTCATTATTTGAATAATTAAATTATTTATTTTTTCTTTGTACTTTGAAAATTCTATGTCAACTATGAATAAATTAAAGTTGTTTTCAATTATTGCTGTAAGCTCAACAATGTTTTTGGTAAGCTGTGGTGGCGGTAGTGGTGTCAAAAAAGGGAGAGAAACCAAATCCACAAGTGTCAGCATGACAGGCTGGAAACCAAACGAGAAAAACGGATGGTTTTTCACCGGGAAAACGCAAAAGCAGAAAGGCTGGCCGAATATGGTGTATGTAGAAGGAGGAACTTTTACCATGGGATTGGTAAAAGACGATGTAATGCATGATTGGAACAATACTCCGAGAAGAATGCAGGTAAGCTCTTTCTTCATCGGAGAAGCGGAGATTACAAATTACGACTATCGTGCCTATACGACATGGCTGAAATACGTTTTCCCACCTTCCGATCCGAGCTTCAAGGATATCTACAACGGTGCACTTCCGGATACACTGGTGTGGAATAACGAACTTTCCAGAAATGATTTTGCAGAAACCTATTTCCGCTCGCCTGTTTACGATTATTATCCGGTAGTCGGAGTTTCTTGGCTTCAGGCAACAAAATACTGCGAATGGCTTACGGACAGAGCAAATGAAAAAGAACTCATGAAACAAGGGGTGATTTCAAAAGATTTATACAGCAACGAAAGCAATAATATGAATGAATCTTCATTCTCGCTTGATAAATATAAATCCAATGACCCTGAAATGAAAGCCTATCTGAATGAGCAGAGACAGCAGAAACTTGTAGGAATCAAAACATCTAATCAAAGATTGCTTGCTGCCAACAGAAATGCAACTTCCGGTCTCGTGGAAAAATTCAGACTTCCAACAGAAGTGGAATGGGAATTTGCCGCTTTGGGACTACAAAAAGAAAGAGAATATAACCTTTATACAGGGAAAGACCCGATGGTTGAAAAGCTGAAAGGCAAAAAAGGAAGAAATAGGGGAATGTATCTTGAAAACTTCAAACAAGGAAGAGGAGATTATTCCGGTGTAGCAGGATGGAGTAATGACGGTTCGCCGACTACTTCCGATGTAAGAAAATATCAGTCCAATAATATAGGAATATACGGAATGTTCGGCAACGTAGCAGAATGGACAGCCGACATTTACCGCCCGATTATAGATGAAGAAGCCAACGATTTCAACTATTACAGAGGAAATGCACCACAGCAGCTGGTGAAAAATGCAGACGGAACGTATAAAAAAATTGAAACAGTACAGTATGATACGCTTGCAGACGGAAGATTGGTGTACAAAGGACTTCCGGGACAGTACGAAAGAGAAACCGTGGCAGATTACAGAAACTTCCGCGACGGAGATTTTCAGTCTTCACTGGATGCAGGATACGGAAGAGCGGAAGACAGCACCACTGCAGGACACAATATGTACAATTCCAAAAGAAAGAAATTTTTCGTAGACAGCAAAGGAAGAGTGGTAATGGAAAAAGACCGTAAAGTCGCTACAACCCAGATTTCCAATGAAATAAGAGTAGTAAAAGGAGGTTCATGGTTAGACGGAGCATATTGGCTTGACCCGGGGCAGAGAAGATTCAAAGACGAAGGCAAAGCCTTCGGATGGATAGGCTTCCGTGTGGCTCAAGATGCAAAAAGCCAAGGTAAAGGCAGAACTAAACGCTAAAATCGTTTGAAATATTTTAAAAAATCCTTCCGATTGTTCGGAGGGATTTTTTATTTTTGAACCATGAATCCGGAAACATTTTATCCACTGCTTCAAAAAGCAGAAAAAGTCGTAATCGACAGTAGAAAAATCGAAAAAAATGACATCTTCTTTGCCTTTTCGGGAGAGAATTTCAATGCTGCTACTCAGGCAGCCGAAGCCATCGAAAAAGGAGCATTGGCAGTGATAGTGGAGCAAAAACAGTATGCAGATGAACAGCAAAATATTTTCTTCGTTCCCTCTACATTGGCTTTTCTTCAACAGCTGGCGGAATATCACAGAAATCAGCTCTCCGCTCCGGTAATCGCTTTGACGGGAAGCAACGGGAAAACCACGACAAAAGAGCTGATTCACGCTGTTTTATCCCAAAAATTCAACACGCAGTATACTTTCGGAAACCTGAACAACCATATCGGAGTTCCGCTCACCATTCTTTCCATAAAGCCCGAGCACGAAATCGCCGTAGTCGAAATGGGGGCGAACCATCGTAAAGAAATTGAATTTTTATGCACCATTGCAAAACCCGATTTCGGATATGTAACCAACTTTGGGAAAGCGCACCTCGAAGGCTTCGGCGGTTTTGATGGAGTGATAAAAGGAAAATCTGAACTGTACGACTATCTGAAAAATAACGATAAAACCATTCTTGTTAATGAAAATGATGAAATTCAGATAGAAAAAACTAAAGATTTTGCCAATAAAATCACATTCGGGAAATCGGATTCAGACTATTATTTCGAACCATTAGCCGACGGAAATTTTGTAGGGTTGGAATTTAAAGGAGAACAAGTATTTTCAAAACTGACAGGAAATTATAATTTCAATAATCTTTCTGCAGCTGCGAGTTTTGGGCTTCATTTCGGAATTGATTTTTCAGAAATAAAAACCGCTTTTGAAAATTATACCCCGACCAATATGCGCTCCCAGGTGATGAACAAAAACGGCAAAACGCTGGTTCTGGATACCTACAATGCCAATCCGAGTTCAATGACTGAATCCCTGAAAAATTTCATCACGTTTGAAGGCAGCAAAACCGTCATTATGGGCGACATGCTGGAATTGGGAAAGGAAAGCAGAAAAGAGCACACCGCCATTCTTCAGCTTGCGGAATCATTGGCTTTCGACCAGATTATCACCGTAGGAAAAAACTTCAAGAAAATCAGCGGAAATGCCCAAAAATTTGAAAATGTACAGGAACTTTCGGACTATCTGAAAGAAAATCCGGTTCTCTCAAAAAATATTCTTCTTAAAGCCTCACGAGGAATTGCGCTGGAGAAAGTGCTGGATTTTATTGCTTAGAGATTTCACAGTATTCATTGAGCATCAGCTCAATATTTCGGAACGTTTTTCCTAAAACCTGTCCGCGGATTTCGTCTTCGTTTTTCCATGAAACTTCGAGGATTCCCTCTTCAATCTGCGGAATGGGAGACTGTTTTCCATGATAATCCATGATGAACCAATGCACGATTTTCAGGATTTTTTCTCCGTTTCTTTCGGTGTAAATGTGATAAGTGGTGTTGAGAAACTGCCGGATAACAGCACCTTTAAGCCCTGTTTCTTCCTCAATTTCTCGCACGGCGGTATCTTCCGGTGTTTCGCCTTTTTCGGCTTTTCCTTTCGGTAAATCCCATTTTTCAAATCTGCGGATGAACAGAATTTCTCCCGAATCATTCACCACAACGCCTCCCGCAGCCTCGATATTCCGGTAAATACCCGAAAAATCCCGCCATAAGGCATCCAGCTGATGAGCGTAAACATTGATTTCCGGGCAGGAGGTGCTTTCCAATAAGTCTACAGCCATCTCGATAGTCGATAAACCTTCGTAAAGAAGCTGTTTTTCTGTGGAATCAGGATGTTTACTCAGAGATAATTTTTTTTCATTCACGAAAACTTTATACATTTGCATCACTTATAATTGTACAAAAATATAAAATGAATTTAGAAGGAAGAAAAATAATCGTAAATAAATCTGTTTCGGAACTTGTGGAAATGCTGAAAAAGCCCGAAGATTATAAAAATTTGATGCCGAGTTCGCTCAATAAATTTGAATCTTGGGAAAATGGCTTCAAGTTCGGACTGAGCGGAATGCCCGAAATCGCTTTGAAAATCGCAGAAGTTTCCAATGAAAAAGTAATATTGGAATCCGCAAGTTCAAGCCTCGATTTTGCCCTTACAGGAACAATGAATACGCTGAGTGATTCGCAGACGGAAGTTCAGCTTTTGTTTGACGGGAAATTCAATCCGTTCATCAAAATGATGGTGGAAAAGCCATTGCAGAACTTCATCAATTCCCTTACGGACAATATAGAAAAGCTGTAATAAATTTCATTAATGATAAACAGACCTTTCAGAATTTCTGAAAGGTTTTTTTATTGAAAGAAATTGATGAGCATAAAAATCAGCATCGGCATCGCCGAACAACTTTCCACCCAAAACGAAAAATAGGAATCGGAATTAGAATTTTCGGAGAAATAGATTAAGGTAAAGGTAAAGGCAGAGATTAAGAAAAAGGCTGTGGAAAATTCAGTTTTCAAATAAAAAACAGAAATCAGACACGCCGAAAAAACCAGAAAATATGCCAGATATTTCGTGTTCTGAACGCCGATTAATTTCGGAAAAGTAATGATTGTATCGCTGTTCATATCTCTGATGTCAAAAGGCAGAACCAAAGCCGTAACAAACAAAAAACTCGTCCAGAAAATCGGTGCATTAAACTCGTGAAAACTCAGCCACGAATTGACTAATGCCCAAACCAAACCAACGTAAAATACTTTCAAAAGCGGGATTTTCCGGATATAATTTTCTAAAAAAGAAGAATTGTAAAGCAGTCCTAAAATTATGATAACCAGCCATTTGTAAAGCCGTTCAATATTATGATTCTGAATAATGAGAACCGCACAGATAATTCCTGCAACAGCATTGACGAGCAAAATTTTCGTAAAATATTTTGAACCCTGATACTTCGTATAAAGATAACCGCAGAAATACGTAATGAAAACCAAAACTGCCGTAGGAAAACGGAACGTATTTTGTTCCTGCATAAAAAATACTGCCAGAAATGTTCCCGTTAAAGAAACATAAATCTGGCTGTCAATCACGTGTTTTTTTAGTAACTTTATAAACTGCATTTATTGATATAATTAAATGAAAAAATTAAACGCAACGAACGCAAAGATTTTTGGACAAATAAACTGTTTTTAAGGTTCGCAAATCAAAGATTCATCGAATCCTTTAAAAACAATAAAAATATTGAGATAAAGGCGTTTCACTCAGCAAAGAACTGAAATTAATCTTCGCTGAACGAAGTGTCTTTGCGAATCGAAAATATTTTCAAGAATTTTTAAAAAAAACTTTGCGTTCATTGCGTTTAAACACCTCAAAATTATGAAAAAACTTATATTAATTTTATTGTTATCCGCATCTATGCCTTTATTTTCTCAGAATTACTACGACCAGCAATGGAAAAAAGTGGAAGAAAACTACAAAAAAGGAACGTATAAATCCAATCTTCCGATTATTCTGGAAATTCAGAATCAGGCGGTGAAAGAGAACAATGTTCAGGAATTGATAAAATCCCTGAAAGCGGAATTTAGCATTATCAATCAGACGAATGATGATACTCAGAATGATTCCGCGTCGAAATTTTTTGCCAAATTAAAAACCACTGAAAACAAACTCAGCGAAAACGAAAAACTTCTTTTCAATGTGCTTCTCGGCGAATTTATTAATGATTATTATCAGAATAATTCGTGGAAAATCAATCAATTAACCAGTGTAAACAAAACGCACGAAGCCCTCTCCTTAGGAGAGGGTTTGGGTGAGGATATTGAAACTTGGTCAAAATTAGATTTCAAAAATTATCTTTCCAAGCATTTTTCCGAACTGGAAAAACAAAATTCCGAACTTCGGAAAATTACTCTTGCCAAATATTCGGGGATTTTTACCGCACTCGATAATTCCGATTATTTCCCGACTTTGGCGGATTGGAACAACTATAATTATATCGAATTTCTCAAAAACAAAAACCTTTTTACGCCCAACGAAATCAAAGTCAATTTTGCGAAAATCAATTCAATTTATGATGAAGAAATTGCCCTTAATTCCGGCAATCCGAAATTGTATTTCGGGCATCAGAAAATCAATTATAATTGTGAGGTTACGAACTGCAAAGACCGTTTGCAACAGTTGGAAAATCTCGTTAAAGACGAAACGAACGGCGATTACAAAGTGTTGGTTATCAATGAAATAATGGATATTCTGCAATCCAAAGAAGAGTATAAATCCGCATTGATTTGGGCAGAAAAAGCCAAAGAAAAATATCCGAAATCCAAGTTTATCAACAATATTACCAATAAAGAAAATGCGATAAAAAACCCACAACTCAATGTTTTCTACGAAACCCAAACCCAAAGCAACAAGCCGATTCATTTGGTGGCACAAGGCAGAAACGTGAACGATTTTTCGCTCAATATTTATGAGGTAAAAAGCGATTTTCAGGGTTTTCTGGATTATGTTTTTGATTCGTATCAAAGTCCTTTTTCCAAAGTGAAAAAATCGCTGGTTCGCAAAGAAAATTTCACGCTTCCCGAAACTTCCGATTTCAAAATCCGCAAAACTTCTTTGGAACTGAAACCGCTTCCTGCGGGAATTTACCTTGCGGAATATATCGTGGAAAATTCCATTCAGCGGAATTTTTATTTCATCGTTTCCGATTCCCGAATTATTTATCATCAAAAAGATGAGATTCTTCGCTTTGCCCAAAATGACAAAAGCAACAGAGAAGATGTTTTAAAACTCGTGAACAACGAAAACGGAAAAATTTTTGCCGATGAAAATCTCGAAATTTCCGAATATGTAAGAGGAAAACAAATTGTAAAGCATCTTCTGAAAACTGATAAATCGGGGAATTTTCAGTTTCCGAAATCCGCAAACAAGGATTATTACCGGTATTATCTTGTGAAAAACAAGGACAATTATGCACTCATCAATGTTTATGGATACGACAATGACGGAGACGGCAGAAAATTTCAAAATCAGGAACAAGCCCAGATTTTCCTCGACAGAGCCATTTACAGACCTGCACAAACCGTTTATTTTAAAATCGTTGCAACCGGAATCGACGGCAAAACTTTGAAAACGAAAACACTCGAAAAAGTAAAACTCAATGTCGTTCTGAATGACGCAAATTACGATGAAGTTTCTAAAATTCAGTTGGTTACAAACGAATTCGGTTCTGTTAATGGAAGTTTCACTTTGCCGAAAGGAAAACTCAACGGTCGGTTTACGATAGAAGTGGATAACGATGATGACGATGCGGTTTACACCATCAGTGGAAGTAAATTTTTCCAAGTTGAAGAATACAAACGTCCGAAATTTGAAGTAGAATTTGAGCCCGTAAAAGAAGAATACAAATACGGTCAAACCATTGAACTGAAAGGAAAAGCAATGATGTTTTCGGGAGTTCCTTTGAGTAATTCCACAGTCAATTACGAAATCAAAAAACAGAATATCCGCTGGAGATATTTCTGGTGGTATCCTCGTGGAAATGACAATGAAAATTCCATTTTAGGAGAAGCAAAAACCAACGAAAAAGGAGAATTTACCATAAAAATCGATTTGAAAAAAGACGAAACTCTGGACGGAATTCAGATTGATAATTATGCGGTAAATGCTTCTGTAACGGACATTAATGGCGAAACGCAGTCTGCGGAAACCAGTGTGAAAGTGGCTTCTGTTTCGCATTATATCAGTCTTTCCGATGCCAAAGACATTCAGTTTTCCGATGAAAATATTCAGGTGAAAGTCGAAACCAAAAATTACAACGACCAGAATCTGCAAAAATCTTACAACGTAAAATTGTCAAAATTAGAAGAACCGAACCGTGTTTTCAGGGATAATTTTTCTACGATGATTCAGAATTTTCCGGTTTTAACGAAAGAAGATTTTGTACTAAAATTCCCTCACGACCGATTCGATAAATCCGAAAATAGGGATAATTGGAAAGTCGAAAAAGTGATTTACGATAAAAAAATAACCCCAAAAAGCGATAATTTATTAGAGATTTTCGCCCCTTTGGGGGAAAGGGGGCTTGGAACGTATAAATTAGAATTATACAATATCGAAGGCAAAGACACCATAAAAACTGAGAAAACCTTTGAAATTTTTGACAAAACAAAATTATCCGAAAACCAAAAACCTTTCCTAAAAGTAATTTCTGAAAAATCAGAATATAAAAGAGGAGAGAAAGCGAAAATTTATATTTATTCCGCCGTTTCAATCCTCTCCCTAAATCCCTCTCCAAAGGAGAGGGACTTTCCCGCAACGGCTCCCCTCTCCTTTGGAGAGGGGTCGGGGGTGAGGATAAATATTTTCCTGCAAAACGGAAAAGGCGAAACCGTTACCGAAACCAAAACTCTGAAAAACGGAATACTCGTTTACGAAACAGAAATTCCGAAAGATGAAAACATTTCTCAGTTGAATGTTCAGTTTCAATTAGTTGCGTTTAACGATGTGCAGACTGAAACGGTAACGCTTCCGATTTCGGACAGCAACAAGGATTTGAAAATAGAAACCGTAACGTTCCGAGATAAATTGCAACCGTCACAAAAAGAAAAATGGACAGTAAAAGTTTCAGGTTCTTCCGGACAAGCCGAAATGTTGGCAAATATGTATGACAAATCGCTGGATAAATTTGCGGTAAACTATTGGAACTGGCAGAAATTTTCTCTTCCTCAGTTTTTTGCACGATATGATGTTCACACTTCGCTTTCCCAGCAATATTACAACAAACGAACTCAATATCTTCAAAATTACGGAGTGTATTTTCCGCAGTTTAATTGGTTTGATGGAGGAATTGTGATGAATTATTTTCAAGGAAAAGTTGCAGGAGTTCAAGTTCAAATGGAATCTGCTCCTGTTGCAAGTAAAGATGCTGCTCTCGAAGAAGTAGTTGTAACAGCCTATGGAATAAAAAGGGAAAAAGCAAGTTTAGGTTATGCTACGGATTCGGTGAAAACAAAAAATATTGAAAAAGTTGTGCTGAAAGATTCCGAAAACATTAAAATCCGCGAAAACCTCAACGAAACTGCGTTTTTCTATCCGAATCTTTTGACGGATAAAGACGGAAATGTATCGTTTGAATTTACTTCTCCCGAAGCATTGACAGCGTGGAAAGTGATGTTTCTGGCTCACAATAAAAATGCGGAAGCAGCAGTTTTGGAAAAAACAGTCATCACTCAAAAAGAATTTTCCGTAACCCCGAATTATCCGAGATTTCTGCGTGAAGGCGATGAACTGAACTTGCAAACAAAACTCTCCAATTTAACCGCTCAAAAACTGAATGGAGTTGCGACTTTACAAATTTTAGATGCTTTCACAAACGAGGATATAACGGAAAAATTCGGGTTAATTCGTGATAATTCGAGAACATTCGAGTTAAAAGAAAACGGAAATTCCGTTGTAAACTGGAAACTGAAAGTTCCGAACGATGTTTCTTCCATTATTCTGAAAGTCGTTGCCAAAGCCGGAAATTTCTCCGACGGAGAACAAAAAGCAATCGCAGTTTTGCCGAACAGAATGCTGGTTACAGACGCAGTTCCTGTCTTTGTGAAAGAAGGACAAACCAAAACCTTTGTTTTGGAAAACCTGAAAAACGCTGATTCCAAATCCATTTCAAATGTTTCCAATACGTTGGAACTCACCACGAATCCGATTTGGGAAATTATGTTTGCACTTCCGAGTCTGAAAAACGACCAGAACAATTCCGCCGATGTTATCTTTAATAAATGGTTTGCAGATGTTTTGGCTTCTGAAATTTTCAAAGCGAATCCGAAAATGAAAACCGTTTTTGACGAATATCAGAATAAAGGTTTGCTCATTTCCAATCTCGAAAAAAATCAGGAACTGAAACAGTTACTTTTAGAGGAAACTCCGTGGGTTTTGGAAAGTAAAAACGAAACGGAACAAATGGAAAAATTAGCGAGATTATTCGATGCAAACACGATGCGGAATTCCATTCAGAACGACTGGTCAGAACTTGTGAAAATGCAGAATCCGGACGGTGGATTTTCGTGGTATTCCGGTTATCCGAGTTCGTATTACACTTCGCTTTACATTTTGAAAAATTTAGGAAAAATCAATGAATGGCTGAAAGGAAATGTAAGCGATTATCAAAATCAGGAACAGAAAGAAATGGTGAAAAAACTCGTTTCTTATGTGGATAATGAAAACAACAAATATTTTGATGTTTTAAATTCTCGTAAACAAAATATTTTCAATAATTATGTTTTGGATTATCTTAATACAAGACATTATTGGGAAAAAGAATATCCATTAAAAGGAAAACAAGCAACTTTAAAGACTATAATAATTAGTAAAGCGAAGAAAGCGGACATCAAAGATTTTACGTTCTTCGGACTGCATCGTTCCGCCTTATTATTCGACAATTACGGACTGAAAGACGTTTCCAAAAAATTGCTGAACTATCTGAAAGAAACTTCTGCGGAAACCGAAACTCAGGGTGTTTACTGGAAACAGAATCTCAACGATTGGGGTTGGTATTCTTCCAAAACCGTGAATCAGGCAGGAGCATTGGAAGCATTCCAGAAACTGACACCAAACGATGAAAATTTCATTGAGGAAATGAAAATCTGGCTCGTTACGCAGAAAGAAGTAGGTAATTGGGGAACTTCGAGAAATACGGCGGAAGTGATTTTTACCATTTTAAATTCAGGAAAATCGTGGACTTCTGCGGAATCGGATAAAGCCGAAATTTCGTGGAAAGCCTCTCCTCAACCCTCTCCAAAGGAGAGGGAGCAAAATGCGACCGGATATTTTAAAAAATCAATAGTTTCCGATAAATTGGATAAAGATTTAGCCACCGTTACCGTGAAAAAAGACGGAGCGGGAATTGTTCAGGGCGGACTTTTCTGGCAGTATTACGAGGATTTGGATAAAATAAAATCTTCCGAAACCTATATTTCCGTAACCAAAGAACTCTACAAAAAAATCAAAACCGAAAACGGCGAAGAATTGCAGAAAATCACGGAAAAATCTCCGTTGAAAGTGGGCGATAAAGTTACGGTTCGGTTGATTTTGAACACCGACAGAAATATGGAATTCATTCATCTGAAAGATATGCGCGGTGCAGGTTTTGAACCTTTGGACGTGATTTCAAAATACCAGTGGAAAAATAATTTGGGTTATTATCAATCCACAAAAGACGCTTCCACGAATTTCTACATCGAATATATGCCGAAAGGAAAATACGTTTTCGAGTACGATTATATCTGCAACGCTTCCGGAACATTCAGCAACGGAATTACCACTTTGCAGAATTATTACGCTCCGCAGATGAACGCGCATACGAAGGGAACGAGAGTGGAGATTGGGGAATAAAACCCATTTATTTCACTTTCACCGCAGCATATTCACTCTCGTTTCCTAAACGGTCGATGGCTTTTATGGCAACAACATTCAGTGATTTTCCGTTTTTCGTTTTGTTGATAGTTTTATGTGTATGGTCTTTGGTCAGAATTTCGGTTTCAAAAGTATCGCCGTATTTCATGTACAAAACCCACTGAAAAGTATTTTCCGGCTGGTTTTCCGCCCAGTTTAGGACGATTTGTCCGCCGGATAGGGTTTGTTTTAATGTTGGTTTTGTTAATGGTTTGGCTTTCAGCCACGGAGATTTCGGGATGAGGGCTTTTTCTTTGTAAAGTTCGTTTTTCAGCATTTGCTGCATGCCGTAATTTTTGGTGATTCCGGCAACACTCCAGTGGATTTCTCCCGTATCACCTTTGAGAATCTCACGGTTGATTTTGATTTCATTTCTGATTTCCGATACGGCATCGGAAACTTTATTGGTTACGGTATTGATGCCCGGCCAGAGATGCCTTCCCTTGTAATTTTCGTCTTTCCACCATTGCAGAAGTGCAGGGTAGCTTTGCCCTTTTGAATCTATCGGCCAATAGAGCTGCGGTGCGAAATAATCCACCCAGCCTTCATTCAGCCACAGTTTGGCATCGGCATAGAGTTCGTCATACTGCGAAGAACCCGTAATTCCTGTAGGATAGCCCGGTTTCCAGATTCCGAACGGACTGATTCCGAATTTCACATAGCTTTTCTCCTCTTTGATTTCTCTATTAATGCGTTCCACGAATTTGTTGACATTGGCCCTCCGCCAGTCCGGTCTGCTGAGTGTTCCACCAATTTTTTTATAAACATTCCACGAGGTGTCATCGGGGAAATCTTTTCCTCCGTTGTATTCTCGGTAAGGGTAAAAATAATCGTCAAAATGAATCGCATCTATATCATATCGCTTCACAATATCTTTTACCACTTCAGACACCTGATTTTGGGTTTTTTCATTGGCGGGGTCGAACCAGTACATTCCGTTTTTCAGGCGGACAACATTGTCGGGAGATTTTTTCACCATAGATTCGGAGGTAACGTTTCCTCCGCTGGAGTGGTGAGCGCGGTACGGATTGAGCCAAACGTGGAGTTCCATTCCTCTTTTGTGGGCTTCTTCAATCCAAAATTCCAGTGGGTCGTACACTGGATACGGAGATTTTCCGATTTGTCCCGTGAGGAAATAAGACCACGGCTCTAAATTACTTTTATACAAAGCATCTGCGGACGGGCGGATTTGAAAAATCACGGCATTGAAATTCAGTTCCTGAAGAAGATTCAGTGTTGTTACGGCTTCGTCTTTCTGCTGCTGTACGGAAAGATCGTTTTTGGAAGGCCAGTTGATGTTGGCTACCGATGCTATCCATGCGGCACGGAACTCTCTTTTGATTTCCGGTAGTGCGAGCTTTATGGTTTCTTCTTCTTTTTTTTCTGAAATTTTCGGCTGGTCAGGTTTTGTAACGGTGATTTTAGGTTTTACCGGATTGGTTTTCTTTACTGTTTTTTTTGGTTGTGAAGAACATGACCAAATGATTAGAGTAAAGCCTAAAAGAAAGGTGAAAAGTTTTATTATGCGTGAATTCATTGCTGAGCTTTTATATTCGATGATTTATATTTCTGATTTTTAATATTTTCAGAGTTTCAAATTCTGAAATTCTGAAATTGTTTTTTATTCATCCGTTTAACAGCAAAAACATCATTCCTCAATATAATATTCCTGATAATGCCCGACAAATTTCACATTTGCATCCAGCGCTTTCAATTCCTGAAGCGCAAAATCAAACAGTTCGGAATCCTGATTATTGGCAACATTAATGAAGAAAAAATACTTGCCCAATCCTGTTTTCATGGTGCGGCTTTCTATTTTTGAAAGATTCATTTTTCTCCATGCAAAAACGGAAAGCACCTGATGAAGTCCTCCCGCATGGTCGTCGGGAAGCGTGATGAGCAGAGATGTTTTTTCGGAAATGCGGGAAAGATGAGACTGAAGCGCATCTCCCGATTTTGAAATCACAATGAATTTGGTGTGGTTCTGCTCAAAATCCTGAATATTTTCGTGGATGATTTTCAGTCCGTAACGTTTTGCTGCATAGGTATTGGCAATCGCTGCATATTTTTCGTGAGGATTTTCCGATACTCTTTTGGCAGCGGCTGCGGTTGAAGCAAATTCTTTTCTTTCAATAGTTTTATAGTGATTTTCCAAAAAATGAAAACATTGCGCTAACGCTTGAGGATGAGAATATACTTTTGTAAAAGTGTCATTATCAGGATGAATCATCAGCTGGTGGGAAACGGGAAGAACGACTTCCGCTTCTATTTTCACATCGAAATCATAGAGATAATCCAGTGTCATGGAAACCGTTCCCTCAATGGAATTTTCCAGCGGAACGACAGCTTTTTCGCTCTCACCACTGATTACGGAACGGAAACAATCCAGAATGCCCGGCTGCGGAATTAATTCCTCATTCGGGAAAACAACAGATGTGGTAAGCTGTGAAAAGCTGGCTTCAGGGCCTAAGAATGAAATTTTCATTTGACAAAAATAAAAAAAGTGCCGGTTATTCAGCACTTTTATAAGGTTGGGATTTGATTTATTCCGATTTTTTTATTTCGCTTCTTTTTGAACGACCGTTATTATTGAACGCTTCAATCTGGAAATAATAGGCATCGGTACGGTCGGCTCCGGTGAAGAAATATTCGTTTTTGCCGTAAACCATAATGCTTCCGTACAGCTTATCGGGAGATTTTCCCCAATAAATTACATATCCGTCGGCATCGGGATTCTGTCTCCATTTGAACCAAATGCTTCTTCTTTCCCCGTATTTTTTAGGGTCGGCACGCAGAGGTACAAAATCCTGCACTTCATCAGGTGCTTTTCCGCTTCCTTTCCCGAATACACGGAATCCGCTCAGAGCAAATTTACCGGTCGGCATTTTCAGGTTTTCCATTTTCAGGTAACGGGTTTTCACCGGTATTTCGAGTTCTGTGTAGTCGTGCGGAACATCGGAAGTATTTTTGGATTTGTCGATAATTATTTTCCAGTTTTTACCGTCATCAGAGCCGTAGATTTTGTACTGATGCATTTTTCCGAGGGTTTTACCCATAAATTCGGCATCCTGGTCGGCATAATTAATCTGTATGGCATTTACGGTGGATATTTCTCCCAAATCCGTCTGAAACCATTCTCCTGCATTTCCCGTTTTGGCAGACCAATAGGTTTTGATGTCTTCATCCACGGCAAAATTCGGCTGATAACCACCCAGAGTGGAGGAAGTTTGTACCGGCTTGTTGTAATTCAGAAGCATCCAGCCGGTGAAAAGTCCCTGAGAAAAATCTTTCCCCTGAGCGTATTCCGGAATGTAGGCCGGATAGTCTCCGTAAGCCGTGTTGCAGTACATCACATCATCTTTATCAAAACCGGCAGGCCATATTCCGAGGCGTCTTTCAAAATTGTTTTTTGTGGAAATAAATATCGTGGAAACATGCCACCAGTTTCCGTAATTATCCTGAAATGTGGCTCCGTGTCCGGCTCCTCTTGCAAAACCTCCGGGTTTGTAAGAAAACGGATTATGTTGCTGATATTCAAACCCTTCCAATGGGTTTTTGGAAACGTAAACACCGTCGGAATAGCCACTGAATTCCGTTGCCGGAGCTCCGTACTGCAGATAGTATTTCCCGTTGTGCTTCGTCATCCACGCACCTTCGGTGAAAGGTTGGAGAAAAACATTGTCATTATATTCCCCGAAACGTTCCCAGCCGTGGTCTTCGGGTTTTAATTTAATCACCGGTTTAACATATCCTTCGGACTGGAGTGTTTTTACTTTCACTTCTGTTCCCAAAAGAGGCCATTCGTTGCTTGAACCCCAATAGAGATAAAGTTTATTATCTTCTTCATCATAATGAAATGCAGGGTCCCAAGCGCCGACTTTCAGGGTATCGACAGCGATTTTCCAGTCGTCTTTGGTCGGGTTGGTGCTTTTCCATATCGGAAAATCCTGTTCCCACGTAGAGCCGAAAACATAAAGCGTATCTTTCATTGCCCATACGGCAGGTGCATTAAGGTCGTGAATGTATTTGTTATCACGTAGAAATTTCCGGTGAACAAATTTCCAGTGCAGCATATCGTCGCTATGCCAGTATCCTTCCTGATTGGTCGAAAAAAGAAAGAGTTTTTTCTGAAAATTAACGATTAGAGGGTCGGCAGTTGCGCGGTGTTTTCCCTGTTTGGAAAAGACTTCAAAAGGCGTATATCCGTAATCGATGTTAATAGGGTTGCAATAGGTTTTCTGCTGGGAAAAAGCTATTCCCGAACATAAAAAACAGAATAGAAAAACAACGCTGTTCCGAACATTCATAGTGAAAAATTTTAGGAGTAAAGGTAAGGATTATTACAGCATCATTCAATGAAGAAGCCGGAGAATTTTCTAAATGTTAAATGAATTGAAATTCTATTCAGATAAAGAAAAAGCCCCGCAAAAAGCAGGGCAAAAGGGATAATAATTGAATGAAAAAGGTTGGTTATATTTTTTCATTTTTAATTTCCTCCACGATTTCCGGATTCAACAAAGTAGAAGTATCCCCGAAATTGCTGAAATCTCCTTCCGCAATTTTTCTTAAAATCCTACGCATAATTTTTCCTGAACGGGTTTTCGGAAGTCCGGAAACAAACTGAATTTTATCCAATTTTGCGATTGGCCCGATAGTTTCCGTAATCAGTTGATTAATTTCCTTGCGGAGATTTTCTTTATCACGGCTTTCTCCGGTTTCTTTCAGAATTACGTAGCCGTAAAGGGCGTTTCCTTTAATATCGTGAGGATAGCCTACAATCGCCGATTCCGCAACAGCAGGGTGGAGGTTGATGCTGTCTTCGATTGGTGCAGTTCCCAGATTGTGTCCGGAAACGATAATCACATCATCGACACGACCGGTAATTCTGTAATATCCGGTTTCGTCCCTCAAAGCACCGTCGCCCGTGAAATATTTCCCCGGAAATGCCGTGAAATACGTTTCTTTATATCTTTGGTGGTCTCCCCAGATTGTTCGTGCAATTCCCGGCCACGGAAAACGGATACAAAGATTTCCGTCCACCTGATTTCCTGTGATTTCGTTGCGTTTTTCGTCCATTAAAACTGGCTGGATTCCCGGAAGCGGAAGTGTGGCATAAGTCGGTTTTGTAGGCGTAACAAATGGAATCGGCGAAATCAAAATTCCTCCGGTTTCCGTCTGCCACCACGTATCGACAATCGGACATTTTTTGTGTCCGACGTGGTCGTTGTACCAATGCCAAGCCTCGTCATTGATAGGTTCTCCCACCGAACCGATGACTTTTAAACTCGATAAATCGTGTTTTTCCACCCATTCGTAACTTTCTTTTGCCAAAGAACGGATTGCGGTAGGAGCGGTGTAGAACTGATTAACTTTATGCTTTTCAATGACTTCCCAGAATCTGTCCGGTTCAGGATAAGTAGGAACGCCCTCAAAAATTACGGTTGTCGCTCCGTTCAGTAACGGGCCGTAAAGAATGTAGGAATGTCCCGTAATCCAGCCGATGTCCGCCGTACACCAGTAAATATCGTTTTCCTGATAATTAAAAACATTTTTGAACGTATAAGCCGTATAAACCATATATCCGGCACAAGTGTGGAGCATTCCTTTCGGTTTTCCGGTAGAGCCGGAAGTATAAAGAATAAACAACGGGTCTTCTGCGTCCATAATTTTGGTAACGAAATCGGCAGAGGCTTTTTCGTATAAATCGTCGAGCCAGATGTCGCGACCTTCTTTCATTTTTACTTCGGTATGGGTTCTTTTTACGACCAGGACATTTTCCACAGTCGGGCATTTTTCTACGGCTTCATCGATGATTCCTTTTAAATCAATGGCTTTGTTTCCGCGATAACTTCCGTCCGAAGTGATGATGAGTTTCGCTCCGCAGTCGTTCACGCGGGATTCAACCGCTGTTGCCGAAAATCCTGCAAAAATCACGGAATGCACCGCACCCATTTTTGCACACGCAAGCATAGCAACGGCGAGTTCGGGAATCATCGGAAGATAAATGCAGACTCTGTCGCCTTTTTTAATACCTAATTCCGTGAGAACGTTCGCCATTTTGTTCACTTTTTCGTAGAGGTCGCGATAGGAAATATGCTGTGCTTCTTCTTTCGGGTCGTTCGGTTCCCAGATGATTGCGGTTTTATCGCCACGTTCGGAAAGATGCCTGTCCAAACAGTTTTTGGTAATGTTGAGCTTTGCATTTTTAAACCATTTGATTTGGGCTTCTTCCATATCAAACTCCACAACTTTTGTCCACCGTTGATACCAGACGAAATTTTCATCAGCAATCTTGTCCCAGAATTTTTTCGGGTTTTTAATGGATTTTTTGTATTGTTTAAAATAATCAGGCAAATCGGCTATTAAATAGTTTCTCATATTATTTTTTTTAATTGGTGCTTTGATGCTTTCAAAAATAGGTAAATCCTATACAGCCCACTCAAATTTTACTAAAAAAAATTATCGGTATTTTCAGTGTAAAAGCGAAACGATTTCCGGACTTCTTCCGTATCGCTGGTTTTCCGTTTTACGGCACGAACGTTTTTACTGCGTTTCAGCAATTCTAAAACGATAACTCTGCCTAAAATTCCTGTGGCACCGGTTACTAAAATCATTATTTATCGTTGTAATGTCCGTAAACAGAAAGCACCAAAACGGTTATCAATTCATCTTGTATCCGATAAACCAAGCGGTGTTCTCCCGAAATTCTGCGAGACCAAGTTGGGATTTCGTAGTGTTTTAATTGCTCCGGTTTTCCCGTCCCGAATGTTGGGTGTTCTTTCAGTTCTTCCAAAAGCGAATCCAATTTTTTCAGCAGAATTTTATTACCGGATTTTTTAAGCCGCTCAATATCCTTTTGGGCATCAAGAAGAAAAATAACTTTATAACTCATAAGATGTCCCCAAAAAGTTTTTTGCGCATTTCAGGCGTGTATTCTACTACTTTTCCCTCTTCGGCATCTTTTATTGCACGGTCTATTTTTGCATAAAACTCCTCTTCCGTCATTAGTGTATCGTCCTCTTTTTCAGTGACTTCAAAACGGATTTTCATTTCTTCAAGAAAGGATTTAAGCAGAGATTTCTGCTTTTTGCTTTTCGGATATACTATCACACTTTCCATAATGAATACTTTTTATAAATATACAAAAATACGGTTTAAAATTTATTCAGCACAACGAACATCATAAAACCAGTTTTCATTAATTTTCTGATAATTTTTTTCAGTCAATTCTGAATCCGGATTTTTTTTAAGAAAAAAATGAGTGCATTTTCCGGAAGAAATATGGAATTTCACATTCTGATTTTCATCAACGCTTAGAAAATTAAATTCAAATTTTCTGAATTCTTTAATAATCTGTTCTATCTGATTTTCAGTTAAATAATCTTCGTCAAATTCTATCGGTTTCCTGACTTTTATTATTGTATTTAATGTATGACTATAATCCACCGCATAAAGAGGAAGATTATTTTTATATATCATATAAACTCCGTATCTGTCAAAAATCGTCGTTTCTTTAAAAAATGAAAAGTCGGTTTTATCATATTTAGAAATGATTTCTTCTCTATTAAATTCCTTTCCGCAGGAATTCAACAAGATAAAAACGATTAAAAGAATTATTTTTTTCATTTTAAAACTTTTAAATCAAAAATTCCTTCACCGCCTGATTGAAATCTTTCGGATTTTCTGCCTGAACCCAATGTCCTGCGTTTTTTATCGTGATGATTTTGGAATTTGGAAACTGCTGTTTGATGAGAAATTCGTCTTGCGGAAGAATGTAATTGGATTTCGCTCCGGCAATGAAAAGCGTTTTTCCCGAAAACACCCCGAATTTAATGGCATTGGAAACAAACTGGTCGTATTTTTCCGCCAGAGTTTTCAGGTTGAAACGCCACGAAAGTTTTTTGTCTTCCGTCCAATACAGATTTTTCGCCAAAAACTGAATGACAGACGTTTCTGGAATGTATTGTTTCAGGATTTCTTCCACTTCCTGTCGGGAATTTACCGTTTCAAAATCCACCGTTTCCAACGCTTTGATAATTCCCTGATGATGCGGTGGATAGGCTTTCGGAGAAATATCAACCACGATGAGTTTTTCGACTTTCAGCGGATATTTTACTGCAAACTGCATTACGGCTTTTCCGCCAAGCGAATGTCCCAGCAAATTCACTTTTTCCAGATTGTGAAATTCCATATAATGCGAAATATCGTGAGCCAAATCGTCGTGCGACATTTCTTCGGAATGGAAACTCTTTCCGTGATTCCGCAAATCGATTAAGTGAACGGGAAAATATTCTCCCATTTCCTTCCCGAAACTTCCCCAATTATCCAACATTCCGAAAAGTCCGTGAAATACGAGAAGCGGTGTTCCGGATTGCTGCTGTCCGTATATTTTTGAGTGGAGTATTTGCATTTTTTTGTTTAAAGTTTATTATTTCGGGCAATATATCCCTGTTTTATTTTCAAAATTTTTAATGTATAATCTTCTTTCTCCGAAATTATAGTGAGTAAATATGCTACCGATACGCCGGACTATTTAATAATTTTCCAGTAACCTGTTTTGTCGCTCCCAACACGTTCTATTATTTTTTGTTCTTTAAGTTCTTTAATTTTTCGTTTTACAGTGCTTAAACTAACACCCAAACGTTCGCCAATTTCAGTTGCCGTAATGTCCTTTTTTTGCTTTATTAATGAAAATACAGTATCATTTACAGTGTCAATTTTGGATTTTACAGTGTCATTTTGAGATTTTACAGTGTCAGCAAGAATGTGCATTTCTCGATTTTTAAGCGAATGGTTTTCTTTAAGCAACAAGTTTGATAGAAAGCGAATAAGAAACGTTTCTGTCTTGTAAATCCCTTTGGATAAATCTTCGTAGTTTGCTCTTACCAAAGCGTTTCGGAAATACCAAGAGTGTTCTGAAAACAAATCGTTGTTTACATTTTTAAAACCCAATTTCCGTAAATATTTGATTAGAAAAATGGCTGTCGTTCGTGTGTTTCCTTCGCCAAAAATATGAATTTGCCACAAATAGGAAATAAAATGTGCAATGTGTTCAATGGTTTCTTGTTCGTTTAACCCTTTGTAACTAAATCGTTTTTCTTGTTCAAAGTCGTATTCCAATGTTGCTTTCAAACTGTCAGCACTTGCATACAAAACCGTTTCGCCATTCAATACCCATTCTTTTTTTGTGATGTTGTAATCACGGATTTTCCCTGCCAACTTGTAAATCCCGTGAAATAATCTTCGGTGAATTGCCAGATATTCCGCCGGAGAAAATGTAAAAGTTTGTTCGCTCAACATTTCGGCAATCCGTGCAGAAACTTTGTCCGCTTCTTCGGTTCGGTCTTCGTCTGTTTTTGTTGGGTGTTGCTGATAGTAACTGTCAATGCGTTTTTTTACTTCGTCTATGGTAATATCGCCTTCAATGTTTTGTCTGGCGGTTGCTATCAAATATTCAGACGGTTTTAAGCCGTCAACTTGTTGTAAGCCGATAGCCGTTTTCCAAACTTTTGCTTTTTCAGATTTGTTTGGTTCGCCCTGTCTTAAATATTCATCAAAATTATCCATAGTTCAAAAGTAGAGAATTTTAAATAATTATTTCACAGGTTTTTCTTTAATAAAAAGTGAGAGCAAAAGAAAAGTCAGAACAAACATTATGAACTGAATTATATAAACCGGTATCAAAGAATTTGGCTCTGCATATCTATAACCAAAACTGATAATTGTTACAGGAAATGTTATTACTATCGTATATATTGTCCAATCTCCATATAAAGCATCACTTCCATAAGCATTACATATAGCGAATGTTCCTAAGCCAACATAAATAGCCGAAATTATCAATGCTATTCTTCTCGATTTTAAGAAAGACTTCAAATTTTCCATAATATAATATTTTCACTAAAACCACCCCGTCTTTTTTCCTGCGGAAAAAATCCACCCCTCCAAAGGAGGGGAATTTTTACCACTTCGCCAAACGCTTCAAATACGCCTGAACCGTATTTTCCAAACCGAGATAAAGTGCTTCGGAAATCAAAGCGTGACCAATGGAAACTTCCAGAAGATTTGGGATATTGTCGGCAAAATATTTTAAATTTTCTAATGACAAATCGTGTCCGGCATTTACGCCAAGTCCGTATTTTTCGGCTTCCAATGCGGTTTCGTAATAGGGTTTTATGGCTTCTTCCTTGTTTACGGGATAATTTTTGGCGTAGGCTTCGGTATAAAGTTCAATTCTGTCCGTTCCTGTTTCGTGGGCAAATTTTACCATTTCGGGATTCGGGTCAAGGAAAATCGAGGTGCGGATTCCTGCGTTTTTAAACTCGGAAATTACATTTTTAAGAAAATCCAAATGCGTTTTGCAGTCCCAACCAGCATTGGAAGTTATCGCATCATCAGCATCGGGAACGAGCGTAGCCTGATGCGGTTTCACGTCCAGAACCATATCGATAAACGGACGGTGCGGATTTCCCTCAATATTAAATTCCGTATAAACCAAAGGTTTCAAATCGTAAACATCTTTTTTGGTAATGTGTCTTTCATCAGGTCTTGGGTGGATTGTAATTCCCTGTCCGCCAAATTTTTGAATATCAACAGCGATTTGGGCAACATTCGGAACATCTCCGCCTCTTGCATTTCGTAAAGTCGCTATTTTATTGATATTTACACTTAGTTTTGTCATAATTTTTTGTTTAAAGTTTAAAGTTCCACGTTTAAGGTTCTTTTAATCTACTTCGCTGACTGAATTTGCATCACCTGAAGTCCGAACGCTTTTGAAGCCACTAAAAGGTGGTCGAAAATATCCGCTTTTATACGCTCATAATCCAAAAGGTCGGGATAAAGCGTGAAACAATAGATTTCCAAAGGCATTCCCTGCGGTGTAATGTCGAGTTGCCTTGCGAGAATGGTATCAGTTTGGTCGATATTCGGATTGTTGTAGAGATATAGTTCCACATATTTTCTGTAAACGCCGATATTAGTGAGTTTACGATAATTCAGGTCTTCGTTTTCGTTGTTTTTCACATCGGGAGCGTCTAATTTTATTTTGTCCCGCATCGATTTCATATAATCCGAAATAAGGCTGATTTTTTCTAATTTTTCAAACAGTTCTGCTTCCACAAATTCAAAGGAATTGGTATTAAAAATAATGGATTTTTTAATTCGCCTTTTGTTCCCGATTTTCATTGATTCATAATTTTTCACTTCCGTATTCAGAAGGTCATACGTCGGAATCGTGGAAATCGTGCGGTCGAAATTCTGAATTTTGCTCGTTAAAATCGAAATATCCAAAATCGTTCCTTCCAGATTGTATTTATCGATGCTTACCCAATCTCCGGCTTTGTAAATCCGCTGTGTCGCAACGTGAAGACCGGTAATAAATCCGAGAATGAAATCTCTGTAAATCAAGAAAAAAACCGCCGTAAACGCACTGATATAGCCGAAAATCGTAGAACCTTTAATCCCGAAAAGAATACTGATACCGATAATCGAAAAAATCACAACACCCAAAGCACGAGCCGTCTGCGAAACAGCTCTGATGGCGATTACGCGGTAATGGTCGTGTTTTAGTGCATAATAATATTCTGTGGCTTTCAGGGTTTTGTAAGCAAAATTGGCACTGAAAATCACTATCAGAAAATTTACGATTCTTGTGATAACGGTAACGGTATCTGGGTGATTATCCACAAAAAAAATGGTAGGAATCGCTGTCAGACAAATCATCAGTGCGAGAATCCGACAGGCTGTAACTCCGGCTCTAACTTTATACAGGGAAGTAATGAACGGAAATTTTTCTTTTTTATAAAAAGTTCTTTTCAGCAAAATCTGAATAGTAAACCAGAAAAAAAAGTAAAAAAAAGTAAATATCAAAACCATTAATCCCAGTTTTGATATAATCTGTGCAACCAATATCAACCCGTTAGGAAAATTTTCCCTGATGAAAACGTGCATCGCACGGCTTATGGTCTGCAAAATATCGTGATTTTCGTTCATTTCTAAGAGCATCAAAATTTAGCAAAGATATTCTTTATGAGCCATAAAAATAAATTTCGGTAAAATTTAAACTGGCTCTAAATTCATTACGGCAAAATTACAAAAAAGGCGTTCGTTTTCGGTTTTTTAAATTTTAAAATGATTATTTTTATCGCATAATTTATCAAAAATGAATTCCGATAATTTTATTTCACTCATCAGCATTGCCATTATATTCATTGGAGTTTTAGGCACTTTTCTGCCGGTTCTTCCGGGATTGATTTTGTGTTTCGGCGGACTTTTGCTTTACAAATTCGGAACAAACTCGGAGCTGTCAATGGTTTATATCTGGATTTTCGGGATTCTGACGGTGGCTTCTGCAATTCTGAATTATGTGATTCCGGCAAAAACCAACAAAAAATACGGCGGAACACGCTGGGGAAGCGTTGGTTCGGTTTTAGGAACGATTGCCGGCTTTTTCTTTATTCCGCTTCCATTTGGATTTTTAATCGGAATGTTTTTGGGAGTTTTCATCGGAGAACTGCTTCATGATGCCAATGATAAGAAGAAAGCCTTTAACTCGATGAAAGGGGCTTTTATCGGCTTTATTTACGGAACGGGATTTAGTTTTGTGGTGGGTTTGGCAATGTTTTTGGTGGTTTTAATCGACTTGTTTTTTTAATTAAATCTCTTATTATGAATCATTTTTTAACACTATTAATAAGCCTGATGCTCGTTGTAGGCTGTAACAGCCGGAAAAATACAGCAACTGAATCTAATACCAATATGGAAATGCAGGAAAATAAAGACGGAAAAAACGGAATCATTTACCTGAAACAAGGCGAAACGCTTCTGAGGGAAGACCTGCAGATGAATATTACTTTTAAAGGAATCAGCGAAGACAGCCGTTGCCCGGAAGGCGTGAACTGCGCTTGGCAGGGCGTTGCTGTGGCGGAAGTGGAATTTCTCAGTTTTTATGCAAGACCGCAGACTGTAAAGTTTGCAACGGTAAATATGGAATCCAAAGGATATTCGAATAAAGCGGAATACAACGGTAAGCGTTTTACTTTAGTAAGCCTGTCGCCGGGGAAAAAGCAGAACCAGAAAATAGAATCTTACACGATTGGGATAAAAGTGGAAGAAAATAAGTAATAAATATTACCACGAAATTTCGGAAATTCCTATTTCTTTCAAGTAATTGTTGATTTTGGAAAAAGGCCTGCTTCCGAAAAATCCGCGATGCACGGAAAACGGCGACGGATGCGGAGATTTAATCACAAAATGTTTGGAGGAATCAATGAGTTCCTCTTTTTTTTGCGCAAATGCACCCCATAAAACGAAAACCACATTTTCCTTTTTATCGGAAATTTCTTTGATGATGAAATCCGTAAATTTTTCCCAACCCAAATCTTTGTGCGAATTTGGCGAATGAGCCCGAACCGTGAGCGTTGCATTTAATAATAAAACGCCTTGTTTTGCCCAATCGTCCAATTCTTTGGAAGTTCTCTCAATGCCCAAATCATTTTTTAATTCAATAAAAATATTTTTGAGCGAAGGCGGAGCGACCACTTTATCCGAAACCGAAAAACACAATCCATTTGCTTGAAAATCATTGTGATACGGGTCTTGCCCGATGATGACGGCTTTCACTTCGTCAAAAGGAGTGAGTTCTATTGCGCTGAAAATCCGGTCTTTTGGCGGAAAACATTTTCCGGAACTGTATTCCTGTTTCACCTTTTCCCAAAGGTTTTTGAAATAATCAGATTTTTTTATCGGGGCTAAAACGTCTTTCCAGTCCATATACATACGGGAATTATGCTTCAAAAATACTAAACTTCCCGTAAAATGGAAATAATATACCTTTTCCGGGGCGTTCCGCCAAAGAAAAACAACTGATTTTCGTCATTAAAAATTCAGAATTGATTTCGGGTGTTTATTTTTCATTCAACAAATTAAAGCAGACAATAAATACAGCAGGGAATATAGTTTTTAAATTTATCGTATTTCAATAAATAATGTTAATATATTATGATTTTGATAATTATTACTCCGGAATAGGATATTTGTCATATCGAAAAATTAGGATTGAATAATTACTGACTGTAAATTTGTATCAGAAAAAAGGTGAAAAATTTCTAAAATAATTAATTAAAATTTATAGATATGAAAATTATTAAGACAATTCTCAGCACAGCAACTATTGTGGGATTTTTAGTTTTTTCTCAATTTGCTACAGCGCAGGCACTTTCTCAGAAAAGTTCTAAAATCACAGTAGACGGAACATCATCATTGCACGATTGGACGATGATCGCAGGTGCTTCCACTTTCTCAGCAACGGTAAGCGGAAACAGCATTAGCAACGTGAAATTCACAATGCCGGTGAAAAACCTGAAAAGTACGAAAGGAAAAATGATGGACAACAAAGCGTACAACGCTCTGAAAGCCGACAAAGCTCCGAACATTACGTTTACCGCTTCTGCAATCAATGTTGGAAAAAGCAACGTAACCGGAAAACTTACCATTGCCGGAGTAACCAAAGAAGTGAGCTTCCCTGTAACTGTTGTAAAAAACGGAACATCCTACATGATTGAAGGAGCTGAAAGCATCAAAATGTCCGATTTCGGAGTGGAAAAACCGGGATTCATGGGTGTGAAAACGGGTGATGCTGTAACGGTTAAAGTAATCGTCGTAGCTCAATAAAAGCAAACAAAAATCAATTATTAAAAAGTTAAATAAATATACAATGAAAACAACTATTATTAGAACAGGTCTGCTGTCAGCGGTAGTAATGTCCGGACTGAATTTTGCGCAGGAAACTACAATGAGGGATTATTTAGCTCCTGAAAAAACAACAAGAAATATATTTGAAGATCCTAAAGTGGAAGCACCGGAATATGATGGAGTGAAAGTGGTAGTGGGCGGAGATTTTGCATTGCAGTTCCAGAGTTTGGACCACAGCACTAAGGCTGTTCTCGGACAAGACTACGTGCTGAACACAATGGGTGGAGATTTCAACCTGCCTACGGCAAACCTCGACATCAATGCCTATCTTGCCAAAGGTCTTAAAATGCACCTGAGAACTTATCTTTCCGCTCGCCACCATAACGAAGCGTGGGTAAAAGGAGGATATATCCAAATCGACAATCTGGATTTCATTTCCGAAGGATTTTTAAGCGGCATCATGAAAAATGCCAGAGTGAAAATAGGTATGGATGAAATGAACTACGGCGACGGACACTTCAGAAGAACCGACAATGCGGAAGCAATCAACAATGCTTTTGTAGAAAACAATATTATGGATGCATTTTCTACTCAGGCATTCGGAGAGGTTTATTATTTCAAAGACGGATTTTTAGGAATGCTCGGGGTTTCCAACGGTAAACTCAACCAGAGTGCTACAAAAGGAACTAACGAAAACAAACCGTCTGTCTATGCAAAAGTAGGATATGACAAACAAGTAAACACTGATTTGAGAGTACGTTTAACAGGTTCTGTTATCAAAACCAACGGACTGAATACCAACGGTAAATTATACAGTGATGACAGAGCAGGTTCAAGGTACTACTATGTAATGCTGGTAACCAATACAGCAAACAGCGCATTATCCGATGCAATGGGAGAATCCAACGCTTCTACAGGAAGATTCGACCCCGGTTTCAAAGAAATGACGGCTTTCCAGTTCAACCCTTTCATCAAATACAAAGGTCTTGAATTCTTCGGAACTTTTGAGCACGCAAGCGGAAACAAAGTGTTGAATGCGACAACCAAAAGAGATTCCGACGGCGCTTACAACCAGTTTGCAGGAGAATTACTTTACAGATTTGGCGGAAAAGAACAATTCTACATCGGCGGTAAATACAACACCGTAAGCGGTAAAGACTACGACGGAGCTTTGGAAAGAAAAATCGACCGTTTCAATATCGCAGGAGGCTGGTATATGACTAAAAACGTACTCGCAAAAGTAGAATACGTAAATCAAAAATACAACCAGAGCGATGTGTGGAATGTGTATGATGCCAACAAAGACCAAAAATCTGCACTTTCCGGAGGTAAATTCAACGGAATCGTTTTCGAAGCAACAATAGGATTCTAATAATATTCCGGTAAAAATACTGACAAAAGGGAAATAAAAAATAGTATCGTTATTTCCCTTTTTTAAAAACTTTTGATATGAAACGAATTTTTTGGACATTTCTTTTAATTGTAAACTCAGGCATACAGGCAGTATCTGCTCAGGAAAATTTTGTTCAAATCAACGGAAGTACCAATATTAACAATTTTAAATGCATCAACAACGCTTTTAATCTTCCGGAAGGAACGTCTCTTACAGGAAAACTTCCCGCCATTGCATTGAAAGTAAACGATTTCGACTGTCATAACAAAGTAATGACAAAAGATTTCCGCGAAACCCTTCATTCAGACAAATATCCTAACCTTGATATTAAAATCCTGAAGTTTGTCAAAAATCAAAACGCTTACAGTGCGCAGGTAGAAGTCCTGATGATGAGCAAAAGCAGAACGTACAACGTTTCATTCAATCTGGAAAACGGAAAATATGTCGGAAAGAAAATGGTGAAATTCAGTGAATTCGGCATCCGGCCTCCGAAAAAAATGGGCGGAATGATTATAGTGAAAGATGACCTCAACCTCATTTTCACGCTCTCCGCCAGATAAAAAAAACAAACAGCTCCCTTTTATGTTAGTCCTTTATATCAAATTTTTCTATTTTCACCTTTAATAACAATGCAGTAAATACAGTGAGAGTTGTTTTTTTTGGGAACTTGCGGGAAAGGTTTTTCTGCAAGTTCTTTTTTTATGGAAAAAATACCTGTTGTGCATTTAGAATTTTAAAAATAATATCAATAAACTCAAAGTTTTTTTAAAAAAAATACAAATTTTAGTGAGCAAAAGTGTTCCGTTTTTGACGGATTTATTAAGCAGAATCTTTATCACGGATTTATTCAAAAACTTTGCTTCCTAAAAAAAAGAAAATCATTGATAATCTTTGCGTTTGAAAAACATTTACAAATGCACAACAGGTGGATAAAATATATCATTGTATCTAAACCTAACGGATTTTCGAAACCCGTTAGGTTTTATTTTTTAAGCCAATTCACTCACAAATTTGAAACATTTAAACATAATTTCATACCTTTAAAACATAAAATTAAAAAATGAAAAAAACAGTTTTAAGCATTATGGCACTTTCAGGGCTTTTATACCTGAATTCCTGCGGAACTACAAAGACCGCAACCACTACCACAGAAACTCATGTTACTCAAGAAGAAACACCTGCTGTGCAAACGAAAGACAAAGGGATCGCACTGGAATATATGGATAAAAGTGTTCGTCCGCAGGATGATTTTTTCAATTTCGTGAACGGAGGCTGGATGAAAACCGCACAGATTCCGTCCGACAAAGCAAGCTGGGGTTCATTCAATATGCTGCGTGAAGAAGTGGATGTCCGCTCTCTGGATATTCTGAATAATGTATTGAATCAAAAATATTCCGCCAATTCCGAAGGAGAAAAAATTCAGGCATTGTACGGAACTTTTATCGACTGGGACAAAAGAAATGCGGAAGGACTGAATCCGATTAAAACCCAGCTGGCAAAGATTGACGCTATCAAAACCGTTTCCGACCTTCAGAAATACCTTATCGAAGCAACGCCGGCAGGAGAAAATCCATTCTATGCGTGGCGAGTAAGCCCGGATATGAAAAATTCCGTGATGAATGCAGTATATCTCGGCGGTCCGAGCCTCGGAATGGGGAAAGATTACTATCAGAAAATCAATGAAAGCAATACCAAAACCCTTGCGGAATACCAGAAATATGTGTCCAAAATCATGACGGTTTTAGGATACGGCAATGCAGACAAAACCGCACAAAACATTGTGGATTTCGAGAAAAAACTTGCCGGAGATCTTCTTACGCTTGAGCAGGGTAGAGATGCCAATCTGCGCTACAACCCGAAAACCGTTGCCGAACTTTCTCAATTAACCAAAAAAATCAATCTTCCGGATTATCTGAAAAAAGCAGGTGTCAATACCGATAAAGTCATCATCTCCGAGCTGAAATATTACCAGAACATGGATTCGTGGATGACGGACAAAAACATTCCGCTTATCCGAGATTTTATGAAATTCAGCCTGCTGAACGGAAATGCCGGGAATTTAGACCAGAAAATGGATGAAATGAAGTTCGATTTCTATTCCCGTTACCTTCAGGGACAGCAGGAACAGCGTTCCATGGATAAAAGAGGGCTTTCCGTGGTAAACGGAGTTTTGGGTGAAGCGTTCGGAAAATTGTACGTAGACAAATATTTCCCCGCAGAAGCCAAACAGAAAATGGAAACCTACATCGATTACATCAAAAAATCATTCAAAGTCCACATCGCCGGTCTGGACTGGATGTCTCCGGAAACCAAAGAAAAAGCACAGGAAAAACTGGCGAAATTTACCGTGAAAATCGCATATCCGGACAAGTGGAAAGACTATTCCAAATTGCAACTACAGCTTCCTTCTCAGGGCGGAACCTATTATTCCAACATGGAAAAAATTTCTCAATGGCAGTATCAGAAAAATCTGAATAAAATTGGAAAACCGGTAGACAAAACAGAATGGGGAATGTCGCCACAGACTGTGAATGCGTATTATTCTTCGTCCAACAACGAAATCGTATTTCCTGCAGCAATCTTGCAGCCGCCTTTTTTCAATTTTGAAGCCGACCCTGCCGTGAATTTCGGTGGAATTGGTGCGGTAATCGGGCACGAAATTTCGCACGGATTCGATGACAGCGGTTCAAGATTCGACGGAGACGGAAATCTGAACAACTGGTGGACGGATTCCGACCGCAAAAATTTCGATATTAAAGTCGGTCAGCTCGCTTCTCAGTATGATAAATATGAGCCTGTTCCGGGAGTTTTCGTGAATGGTAAATTCACCAGCGGAGAAAACATCGGAGACCTCGGAGGTGTTGCCGTGGCTTATGATGCGCTCCAGATGTATCTGAAAGACCACGGAAATCCGGGAGAAATCAGCGGATATACGCAGAATCAGAGATTTTTCTTGAGCTGGGCAACCGTATGGAGAACCAAATCAACGGAAAAATACATGACCAATCAGGTGAAAACCGACCCACATTCTCCGGGATATTTCAGGTCGTTTGCACCGCTTCTCAATGTAGATGCTTTTCATGAAGCGTTTGACATTAAGCCGGGAGACAAGCATTATGTAGCTCCTGAAAACAGAATAAAAATCTGGTAAATGAATACAAAAAAATCACTCGAAAGAGTGATTTTTTTTATAAATGAAAACTTAATAAAGCCTTTTACTTTACTGCATGTTTCTTAATATCTTTCAAAATTTTCTTCATACCTATCATTGAAAGCTGTTCCGCAGAATGAGTGAATTTCAGGTCTCTGTCTTTTTTATTCTGCTCATCCCGCAGTATTTCTTCACCCGAATATTCGGGATAGGTTTTGCGGGCATCTCTGGAATCGGCAAGAGTAGCTTTTTGGAAATAAATTCTTTTCATCGTTTTGATGTCGTACACTTCGAGAATTGCGAACGCTTCATTTTTGCTGTACTGAATCGGTTTTTCGTATTCGATGGCTCCAATCTGGTCGCTTACCTGTTTCGTAGAAGCGGTTACGAGAAAATCAAAATCGCTGTTTTCTTTCAGAGATTCCAGCTCCTCAAGAGTAGGAGAGAACGAAATTTTCGATGCCAAAAGGTTCTGCTGTCTCGCCTCTGTCAGGGTAAAAGAGTTTCCTTTACTCAGCGAACTGAACGTTTCAAAAATTCTTTTTTGCGTTTTTTCTCTCGCAGAAGCAGAAAGGTCGGTGTACATATTATTGATGAGCCATTTTTTGTTCTGATTAAAGGCAAGCGCACGGCTCATTCCCTGATAATCGCGTTTTGCATTTAATACAGTACAGCCTTGTAGCAGAAGTACAACCGCCAGAAGTGTAAGGAATTTTTTCATTGTTTTTTTTGTTTAAAGTTTAAAGTTTGAGGTTGTTTGAAAAGTTTGAGTATTTGAGATACAATATTAACTTCCACCTTCCAAACTCAAATTACTTGGCTCTTTTTATTTTTTGTTCAAAATTTTAGGTTTAAAGTTCAAGATTAATAGTGTGGGATTCGAGGTTCGTGTTCTCCATAACTCCCAAACCCCTCAACATAATCACATTTCCCTTTCTCAAATTTTCAAACTTACCCGTCTCAAATTTATTTCGTTCCCAACTCAATCACTTCCAAATCCTTAATTTCCGATTTGTCGATTTTAAAACGCATCATCGTTCTCACTTTGTGCCAACCGGATTTTCCACACGCTCCAGGATTCAGATGCAGTAATTTATTTTTGTCATCGTACATCGCTTTCAGAATGTGTGAATGCCCGGAAATAAAGAGTTTCGGGGCTTTTTTGGAAATTTCCTTTTTTGCCAAAGGAGAATATTTTGCGGGATAACCGCCGATATGAATCATCAAAACTTCCACTTCTTCGCACAAAAAACGGTTCACTTCGGGAAATTCCGCACGGATTCTGGTATCGTCGATATTTCCGTAAACGCCTTTCAGCGGTTTTATTTTTTCTAATTTTTCGAGGACTTCCCAATTTCCGAAATCTCCGCAATGCCAGATTTCATCAGTATCTTTGGCATAATCCAAAATTCTGTCGTCCATATAGGAATGTGTGTCGGAAAGCAGGAGAATATTTTTCAAATCTGTGATAAGTTTGTATCGTAAAAATTATAATACTAAAAACTTTTAGCATGGCGAATTTAAGAAAAAAATGATTGGCGTGGACATAAGTTCCAAAGTTCTGGTGGTGAGTTTATTGATTGATGAAGAAAACAAGTGATTATCAATGTTTGCAACACCAAACCGACATTGAAAAATGCATGAAAAAGTCAGGAAAGAGCAAAACAAAATCGTAGTTGAAGCAACAAGTTCATACAGCATCAAAATATAGCAAAGATATTCTTTATGAGCCATAAAAATAAATTTCGGTAAAATTTACACGGACTCTTAATTTTTGTGATTTTTTATTAAAAAAGTTCAACCGCATTTACGGATTTTTTTTACTTTTGGTTTCGCTGATTATGTATATGGTAAAATCCTATGAATGGATAAATTTTTTTTCCCGTTGGATTGATAGGATTATATCCTATCCCTTATTAAATCGTTCCTTCGGAACTCTCTAAAAAAACAAATTAAATGGACTATCGAAACCCCGATAAAAACGGCTATTACGGAGAATTTGGAGGTGCTTTCGTTCCCGAAATGCTCTATCCGAATGTTGCCGAATTGCAGGAAAATTATTTACAAATCATTGAATCCCAAGAATTTCAGAATGAATTTCAGGATTTGCTGAAAAACTATGTCGGTCGGGAAACGCCGCTTTATTTCGCCAAAAATCTGAGCAAAAAATACGGGACTCAAATTTATCTCAAAAGAGAAGATTTGAATCACACCGGAGCGCACAAAATCAACAACGCTTTGGGACAGGCTTTGCTCGCCAAAAAACTCGGAAAATACAGAATTATTGCGGAAACAGGAGCAGGACAACACGGCGTTGCAACGGCAACTGCGTGCGCTTTGCTCGGCTTGGAATGTATCGTTTATATGGGCGAAATCGACATTGCAAGACAAGCTCCGAATGTTGCCAGAATGAAAATGTTGGGCGCAAAAGTCGTTCCTGCAACTTCGGGTTCAAAAACGTTGAAAGATGCTGTAAATGAAGCGCTTCGTGATTGGATTAGCAATCCCTCGACAACGCATTATATCATCGGAAGTGTGGTCGGTCCGCATCCTTTTCCGGATTTGGTGGCGAGATTTCAGAGCGTTATTTCCAAAGAAATTAAGGAGCAGTTATATGAAAAAATCGGCAGAGAAAATCCCGATTATGTGATTGCTTGTGTCGGTGGCGGAAGCAATGCAGCAGGAACTTTTTACCATTTCGTGAACGAAAAAAACGTCAAATTAATCGCAGCCGAAGCAGGAGGTTTGGGCATTGATTCGGGGAAATCTGCCGCAACGACTTTTCTGGGAACTTTGGGAATTTTGCACGGAAGCCAAAGCCTCGTGATGCAAACCGAAGACGGACAAGTGATTGAGCCACATTCCATTTCCGCAGGTCTGGATTATCCGGGAATCGGACCTTTTCACGCCAATTTGTTCAAGGAAAATCGGGCGGAATTTTTCAGTATTAATGATGATGAAGCCCTGAAATCTGCCTTTGAACTCACAAAAACCGAAGGCATTATTCCCGCTTTGGAGTCGGCTCACGCTCTCGCTGTTCTGGACAAAAAGAAATTTGAAAAAGACGATATTGTCGTTATTTGTCTTTCGGGAAGAGGTGATAAGGATATGGAAACGTATTTGAAAATGCTGGATGCTGGGTGTCAGATGTCGGATGTTTGATAAAATTATTTCAAAAATTAAATTCATATTAAAACTAAAATTTATGCACGATAATAACATCCAACATCCAACACCCAACATCCAACCCAAAAAACTAAACATCTACTTCACAGCTGGAATTCCTACTTTGGAAGACACCGGAAAAATCGCAAAACTTATTCAAAATTCGGGAGCGGATTTTATGGAAATCGGGATTCCGTATTCCGACCCTGTTGCAGACGGCGAAATTATTCAGAATGCACACAAACTCGCGCTGGAAAACGGAATGTCTATCAAAAAACTCTTTGAACAATTGGCAGAAATCAAAAATTCCGTTACGATTCCGAAAATTCTGATGGGTTATCTGAATCCCGTTTTGCAGTTCGGTTTTGAAAATTTTTGTAAAAAATGCGAAGAAGTCGGGATTTTTGGACTCATAATTCCCGACCTTCCGCCTTACGAATTTGAAAAAAAATACGGCGAAATTTTGAAAAAATACAACCTTAATTTTACCTTTCTCGTAACGCCCGAAACTTCCGAGGGGCGCATCAAATATCTGGATTCACTCAGTTCGGGATTTTTGTATGCCGTGAGTTCTTCCTCAACAACGGGAAACGCAAACGCCGTTTTGAAAAACGAAAATTATCTGAATCATTTATCGGAATTAAATCTTAAAAATCCTGTTTTCATCGGATTTGGAATCAAGAACAAATCTGATTTTGAATCGGTTACGGAAAAATCGCAAGGCGGAATCATCGGTTCGGCTTTCGTGAAAATTCTCTTGGAAAATAAGGATTGGGAGCAGAAAGCAAAAGAATTTATTCAACGCATAAAAAACTAATTTTTTCGTAATTTTGGCCCGCAATTTTTCAGAAAATGACATTCATCCAAAATAAAAAACTGTATTTCAAAGATTTAGGACTTACCGAATATCCGGAAGCCTTTGAATATCAGAAAAATCTGATGAATTCCATTATCGAACTGAAGCTGAAAAACCGCGACAGAACCGATGGAATCCATGAAGAAACGCCCAATCATTTTCTTTTCGTGGAACATCCGCACGTGTACACCATCGGAAAATCCGGACATGAGGAAAATATGCTCATCAGCGAGGAAAAACTAAAGGAAATCAGTGCCACCTATGTTCAAACGAACCGTGGCGGAGACATTACTTATCACGGTTTCGGGCAGATTGTGGGGTATCCGATTATTGATTTGGATAATTTCAAATCCGATATTTTTCTGTACATGAGAAATCTGGAGGAAGTTTTTATCCGACTTCTCGATGAATACGGACTGAAAGGCGAACGTAGCGAGGGCGAAACCGGCGTATGGCTGGATGTGGGAACACCTTATGCCAGAAAAATATGCGCAATGGGCGTGAAAACCTCAAAATGGGTAACGATGCACGGATTCGCGTTGAATGTAAATACTGATTTACGCTATTTTGAATACATTATTCCCTGCGGAATCAAAGGAAAATCCACAACTTCACTGGAGCGCGAGCTGGAACGGAAATTCAGCCTTGAAGAAACAGAGGAAGTAAAGGAGAAAATCAAAAAACACTTTGCGGAGGTTTTCGGAGCGGAGTTTATCTGAGTTGAGGAGATGGGTTTTTGAGTTGGGGTGAAAAATAAAAACATACGAGTTGCCGAAAAATCAAAATATCTATGCAGATACGGAAGGTGTTTTAATAATTTATTGAAATGGCTGTTGAGTTTCAAAAATATTTTTAAATTTTTCTAATTCCAATTCAGTGAAATCGCTCACAACCACGTCTGCCAAAGCATAATCCTGCATTTTGGAATGCTCGCTTTTGTAGGCGGCACAGAAAATTCCGGCTCTGCGGGCGGCAACGATTCCGTTCGTGGAATCTTCGATGACCATGCAGTTTTCTTTCGGTTTTCCCGACATTTCGGCGGCGATAAGAAAAATTTCGGGATGAGGTTTTGATTCTTTCAGCGCAGCACCACTGATTTTTCCGGAAAAGTATTTTTCCAAATCAAATTTTTCAAAAACCCAATTTATCGTGTTAATGTGGGCGGAAGAAGCCAGAATCAGCGTAATATTGTTGTCAAAATAATGTTTAATCAAATCCAAAACTCCGGGAATCAGGTTAAAATCAGGGTCGGTATCGAAAAGATGTTTAAAATATTTTCGCTTTATTTCCGCGATTTCCTGCCATTTCATTTTCAAATGAAATTTTTCAATCAGTTTTTCGCAGACTTTTTGGGTGGAGCTTCCGGTGAAAGCGTTGTAAAGTTCGTCAGGAACGCTGATGCTGAGGTGTTCAAAAGTTTTGAAATAGGCTTTCCGATGCAGCGGTTCGGTGTCCACAATCACGCCGTCCATATCGAAAAGTACCGCTTTTAAAGACATTCTGTTATTTTCTGCAAAGGTAAATCAAATTATCGAAATCAATAGTTTTGAAATAATTTCTGCAACCAGCAATGCGGCTGCAAATCCTGCATACTGCTGCCATTTTTTGATATTAGTCGCAGTCTTGAAACCGGTGACAATAAGAACAATACTGTAAACCAGAAACAACAATGTTACACTGCTGAATGCGAAGAGCGTCACCAAATCCGAAGTCGGAATCTGCATATTCTGAATGTCCTGAATATTTGCCATAATATTATTCGTTGCCTCCCGCACAGGTGGAAGAGCCGTCATCGGAGCAAGGAAATAAAGTGGAATACGGGAAATGAAAGCCGTATTCATAATGTCAATCATCCGTGTTTTGGGATTGAAAATTTTACCTAAGACAAAAAGAATAAAACTCAGTACAATGATATTCACGGCATTAGCGGTAAACGCCTGTGAAAACAAAATCGGCGGATATTCGTGAATATCAAAAATTCCGTCAAAAATCACTTTAAATTGAAATGACAGAAGAGAGCCAATAATAAGCGTAACGATTCCGATAATTATCAGTGTTTTTTCAGGGATTTTCTCAAACGGATTGAATAGTAATTTCCAGTTCATATTTTTTCTTTTACGGTAATATCAGGGTTTATTTTTAAAAGTTCGTCTTTGAAATCATTAAAATTTTTCGGGGAAATAATAATGGAATTGTATTTTGTCCAGTAGATTTCCACCCGCCCGAAAATGCCCGGAGCAGGAGAAGTTAATGGATTCCATGTTTTTTCGATTTTGTAAATATCTTTCACGGGAATTTTTGTCGTCCCGAAAATTCCGTTTTTAATGCGGAGAATATTTTGCTCATCAACAAAATATCGAATCGAAAAAAAGGTATAATTTATAAATAGCAAAATAATAAATCCGATTACAACTGCACTTGTTTTTTCATCCATAAAACCTGCAATAATCGTAAAAATAAAAATAAGGTTCAGCGGAATCAAAAGTTCCAAACCTATTCTTACAGGGATATTTTTCATAATTTCTAAATCTCTAAATCTCTAAATCTCTATATCTCTATATCTTATATCTCTTAATTTTCTCAATTAAATCGTCCATTTTATTGCGCATTGTAGGATACGAAAGCGAAGCCTGACTTGCCATTTCCTTAATGCTTCCGCTGGAAAGGAAAAAATTAAGGATAAAATCCTGCTCATCTCTTGAAAGCTGAAGATAAACCGGCAGTTCGTAATCTCCGTTTACTTCGGTTTGGCAGTGGCTGCATTTCATTCTGCTGACGCTGAGCGTTTTTTCACAACTTGGACAAAGGATAGGAAGTTTCATTTTACAATATTATTTTAATAAAATTAAAATTATCTTTAACAAAATTAAAAAAAATATTTATAAATATCAATTTTTTTTTGAAAAAGAAATATAGGATTCAAAACCTTGTCAGGGTTCTTGAGGTGGAAATAAAATAATTAAAATAAATTTTGCTGTAAATCAGATGTTTATAAAAAAATTAAGAAAATTTTATCAAAATTTAAGATTTCGGTATATTTTTTATTGCTATATTTGGAAATAAGTATAACTAACCTCTTATTTAATTTAAACCAACTATGAAAAAAACAATTTCAATGGCTGCGTTGGCACTGATGGTGTCTTTCGGAGCAGTTTCATGTAAGAAAAAAGTATCTGATGCTGACCTGACAACTCAGGCAACTACTGCTGTAGCATCTAACCCGACTGCTTCTGTAGAAGTGAAAGACGGTGAAGCTCACCTTAGCGGAACTTTCGCTACTCAGGCAGATAAAGATGCCGCTATTGCTTCTCTTAAAGCGATTGCAGGCGTGAAAAACGTTCACGATATGGCAACTGTAGCTCCTGCTGTTGAAACTGTAGCAGCTGTAGATCCTGCTGTTCAGCAGAAAGTTGTGGATGCACTGAAAGATTTCCCTTCCGTGAAAGTGGAAGTTGTGAATGGTGAACTTACCCTTACTGGTAGTGTTTCTCCAACTCAGGCAAGAAAAATCAAAGAATCTGTTGATGCTTTGAAAGTAGGAAAAGTAAACTTTAACTATACTGTAAAATAATTGAAGATGAGTGCATTACAAGACAAATACGCAAGTGTAATCGCTGCAGCTCAAGCTGCAGGAGTATCCAATCTTCAGGTAGCTGAGCAGGAAGGAATCCTTTATGTTTCCGGAAACGCAGCAAGCACTGCTGCTAAAGATGCCGTTTGGGATGCTTTGGGAGCGATTGATTCTACTTTTTCCGCATCTGATATCAACCTTGATGTTCAGGTTGCTGGTCTTGCTGCGGGTGTTGCGCTTACTGTAGCAACTGAAGATTCTAATCTTAACATCAGACAAGAGCCTTCTACTGAAGCGGCTGTCGTAGGAAAAGCCGGTAAAGGAGAAAGCGTAACGCTGGTAGAGCAGTCTTCCGACGAATGGTGGAAAGTAAAAACTGCTGACGGTACAGAAGGATATGCCTATGCAAGATACCTGAGAGCATAATCACATTTGCTTTATAAAATATGAAACCTCTGATTTTTCGGAGGTTTTTTTGTTTTCTGCCACGAAGGCACAAAGGCACGAAGAAACTGTTTTCTAAATTTTCTCTTTGTCTTGCTTAGTGACTTTGTGCCTTCGTGGCATTAAAAATACAAAATATTTCATTATTTGTGCCTTTGTGCCTTCGTGGCATAGGCTAAACGCATTAAAATTCCAAACGCAAAGTTTGCAAAGAATTTATAAACAAACAGACTGTGATAAGGTTCGCAAAGGCGTTTCACTCAGCAAAGAAAAACAGTCAATCTTCGCTGAACGAAGTGTCTTTGCGGACGAAAAATATTTTCAATAATGTAAAAAAA